>CABSEJ010000057.1 GCA_902476765.1 uncultured Blautia sp. | reverse complement strand
AAGCAGGAGAGGATACGGAAAAAAAGAGCCTGCGCCCGGCTGGGAGTATCCTTTCAGGAGGAAGAGAATCTGGGAGATATTCTGTGGGATACAGCCTGTGATTTGGCGGTGGAATCTATGATAGACGGACTGGCCTTTCATTGTGTGAAAAGGCCTATGTCAAGAGACAGAAGGTTTCTTTATGAGGAAATGAAAAAGCGGCGAAAGGTGTTAAATGCAGAAAGTGTTTTTGAAGAGCTGGTGAACATGGAGCCGGACAGAGAACAGGCCCTTATGTGGCGGCAGGAATTTTTGGTGGATGACCACAGACTCTGGAGCAGGAGAAACCAGAGGCCTCAAAAAGAGAATCCAAAAGAAAACTGGGAAGATATACGGGATAAAATGGAAACCGAGCTGCAGACCTTCGGGCAGGATATGGCGGAAAATTCACCGGGGCTTTTGGAGCAGATAAAAGCAGAGAGCAGGGAAAACTGTGATTACCGGGAATTTCTGCGTAAATTTTCTGTGCTTCGGGAGGAACAGCAGCTGGATACTGATGCATTTGACTATGTATTTTACAGCTACGGCCTGTCCTTCTACGGAAACATGCCTCTTATAGAGCCTCAGGAAACCAGAGAGATAAAGAAAATTGAGGATTTTGTCATTGCCATTGACACATCTATGTCCTGCTCCGGGGAGCTGGTCCGGGGATTTTTAAGGGAAACCTATTCCATTTTGAAAGAACAGGAAAGCTTTTTCCGGAAGATGAATATCCATATTATCCAGTGTGATGAAAGAGTACAGAGGGATAAAAAAATCACTTCCCAGGAAGAATTAAAGGAATACATGGAAAACCTGGAGCTTTCCGGACAGGGCGGGACGGATTTCCGGCCTGTGTTTGCCTATGTGGAGGAATTGCAGAGAAAAAAAGAATTTTCCAGGCTGCGGGGGCTTTTGTATTTTACGGATGGAAAAGGTATTTTCCCAAAGGTTATGCCGCCCTATGACACGGCCTTTCTTTTGTACCAGAAGGACTATGAGGAGGTGGAGGTTCCACCATGGGCCATGAAACTATATTTAAAAGAGGAAGACCTGGAAGCAGGATGATGTTTTTCAGGAGATATAAACCAAAAGAAAGACAGGAAAAAAGAGGAAAAGCGAGGATAAATAATTGAATATAAAGAGAGCAAAGCAAGAAATCAAGGATACGGTGCAGGCCTATCTTATGAAAAACCAGTTCGGAGAATATGAAATTCCGTCTGTAGGGCAAAGGCCTATTCTACTGATGGGGCCTCCGGGAATCGGAAAAACTCAGATTGTGGAGCAGGCGGCCAGGGAATGTGGGATTAACCTGGTGGCTTACACTATCACCCATCATACCCGGCAGAGCGCCATGGGGCTTCCCTTTATACAGGAGAGAACCTACGGCGGACAGAGGCGCTCTGTAACAGAATACACCATGAGCGAAATTATTGCTTCTGTGTATGAAAAAATAGAAAAAACGGGAATTTCAGAGGGAATCCTGTTTATTGATGAAATAAACTGTGTGTCTGAAACTCTGGCGCCGGCTATGCTCCAGTTCCTTCAGTGTAAAACCTTTGGAAACCAGGCAGTGCCGGAGGGCTGGATTATCGTAAGCGCAGGAAATCCCCCACAGTATAACAAGTCTGTACGGGAGTTTGATGTAGTGACTCTGGACAGAATGAAACGGATAGAGGTGGAGGAAAGCTTTGAGGTCTGGAAGGAATACGCTTATCAGGAAGGGATTCATCCTGCTGTGATTTCTTATCTGGACATTCGCAGGGAGCATTTTTATAAAATGGAGACCAGCGTGGAGGGAAGAAGCTTTGCCACAGCCAGAGGCTGGGAGGATTTGTCCAGGCTTTTAAAGGTATATGAAAAAATGGGAAAAGTGCTGGACCGGGATGTGGTATACCAGTACATCCAGCATTGGAAGATTGCCAAGGATTTTGCCAATTATCTGGAGTTGTTTGAAAAATATAAGACGGATTATCAGATTGACCAGGTGCTGGAAGGTCATCTGGAAGATTTTCCTGTCCATAAACTGTCCATGGCTTCCTTTGATGAGAAATTCAGCGTAGTAGGTTTGTTTATGGGAAAATTAGGGGACAGATTCCGGCAATGCCATGAGACAGATATGGAAGTCTCTATGGCTTTTGAGATATTGAAGGAGTGGAAAGCCTCTCTTTTGGGAGAAAGGCCGGCCTGGGTATCCCTGGAGGATTTCCGGGATATGGAAAATCGCAGATTGGAGGAACAGCAGAAGGCAAAGCAGCTAACCAGGCAGGAGGAACATATCCGCATGCAGATACTGGAGCTGTTGAAGGAGCTGTGCGGATTAGCCAGGGAGACAGAAGAAAAGGGTGGGGGAAAGGAGACAGTTTTCCAGACCATAAAGCAGCGTTTCGGAAAGGAAGTGGAAAACCGCAGCAGACTTTTGGCCTCTACCGGACAGGCTTTGCAAAATGCCTTTGACTTTATGGAAAGAGCCTTCGGAGAGGGGCAGGAGCTGGTGGTGTTTGTGACAGAATTAAATACCAATCCCTACAGTTTGGAATATATCAGTGAGAATGGCTGCGACAGCTACTATAAATATAACAAAAAGCTGCTTTTCGACCAGGAGAACAGAGAAATACTGGGAGAGCTGGAGGCAATAGAAGAGGACTTATAAGCTGTCTTTTGCGCAAAGGATATTGAGGGGAAAAAAAGAAATCGTATAATAAAGATACCAGGAAATCATGCCTTTGGATTCTGCGGAAGAACTTAGAAAGGCCTGGTTTGCGGTAACTGTGGAGAAAATTTAGACATGAAAATAGCGATATGTGATGATGACAGAAATGCCTCAGATATACTTTTGAATATGCTGGAAGATTATCCGGGGGAGTTGGAAAAAATCCAGGTCTATGAAAGCGGAGAGGAATTTTTACAGGCAAAAGAAAACTTTGATTTATTGTTTCTGGACATTGATATGAAAGGAATGGACGGCATTGAGACAGCAAGGAGAATCAGGCTCAGAGACAAAAAGCTGAAGATCGTGTATGTGACGGCTTACAGTGAATATGCAGGCAGAGCCTTTTCCGTACATGCTTTCGGGTACCTGCTGAAACCGGTGAAAAAGGAAAGGGTTCTCAGACAGGTGGAAGACGCCCTTGCGTACAGAGAAGAGGAAAAGGAAAGCTATTCTTTGCTGGAATTCGATACCAAAGAGGGAAGAATCCGACTGCCCCAGGAGGACATCTATTATTTTGAAATCCGTAACCGAAAAATCCGGCTGGCTGCCAGACAGAAGGATTATGAAATGAAGGGCAGAATCAGCGACTTACGGGAAAGACTGCAATCCTGTGGTTTTGCCTCTCCTCACAAAAGTTTTGTGGTAAACCTGGACCAGATTAAAAATATCAAGGGTTATGATGTATATCTGATGAATGGAGAAATATTGCCCCTGTCCCAAAAACAGGCAGTAGTTTTTAAAGAATGTTTGAGCCGGTATCTGGCAGACAGGAAGCTGTGAAAATGAGAAGACAAACGGTTTGTTTGAGCTGCAGCGGATGAAACAGAGGCTGCAAGATAAAGGGATTGGTATAAACGGGAATGTGACAGACGGGAGGTTGTGATGATTCAGGAATTGGTTCTAGATGTTCCGGCATTTTTGGCGGCTTCTGTGTGGTTTTATTTTCGTACCCGCACAAAGGAGAAAAAAGCCGAGTCCAGAACGGCTTTCGGATGGATTTTGTATCTGGCGGGGATTTTTTTGATTTGGGGTCTCTGCGCCAGTCTGATGAATGAGATTTTTGTCCGCCGGGTGCTGAACTTTTCTATACTGGATATAAACGGTAATCCCTACGGGGAGACCCGGATATTTACCGGAATTCTCAGGTCTGCCATGGAGCTGGCCTGGAGCTGGTTTTTAAGCGGCCTGCTGGGAAAGGAAAAAATGGGGCGGGTATACAGGACTCAATATGTTATTTTTCTTGCTTTGCCTATTTTTTCTCTGGTGTTTCTGGCCTCTTTCCTGATTCTCAGTGATTATTATGCCAGCTTAAACGGATATGCGCTGGTAATGATAAATATTATTCTGCTGTTTCTCATGAACGTGTTTGTGGTGTATTTTTACCGGGCTGTGGCCAAGGGCTATGAAACGGAGAAAAAGTACCGTCTTCATAAGCAGAGAGAAGAGCTGGTGTACCAGCATTACCAGAAACTGGAGGAAAGCTACCAGCAGTCCAGAAAAATCGTTCATGACGTAAAAAATCATATGCAGGCAGTTATCCGCCTGTATGAGGATGGCCAGCCCCAGGAGGCCAGACGATATGGCGAAGAAGTTTTTCATCTCCTGAATCAGGGACAGCATAGCTGGTATACCGGAAACCGGATGCTGAATATTATTCTCAATGAAAAGCTGTGTCATCCAAATCTGAAGGATGCAGCTCTTGTCCTGGATATAGAGGAGGGCTGTCTGGACCGGATAGAGGAAATTGACCTTACCACTATTTTTGCCAATTTGCTGGATAATGCCATAGAGGCTATGGAGACCCCTTCTGTAAAGGGGGAGAAATATCTTTCTGTCCGGGCCAAAGAGGTGAAAGAATTTCTTATGATAGAGATTGTAAATACGAAGGGCAGCAGAAGAAAACCATCCAAGGAACACCAGGGCCTGGGTATCGGAAATGTGAAAGAGGCTATTAAGAAGTATGAGGGCACCTGTACTATCCAGGAAGAAGAAGAGAAATTTCAGGTTATATTATTGCTGCCGAAAAACCGGTAAAGAGGGATGCCCATTAAGATAAATATTTCTGATATATGTTTAATGTGACAGCCAGTGTATGAAGCCAGAAAAGAAAGGAGAGGGGTTTATGCTTTGGATAGTGACGGCAGTTTTTGGATTGATGTCAGTGCTTTTATTTATGGGAAAAGGCAGCTTTTTGATTGCAGGCTATAATACGGCTTCAGAGAAGGAAAAAGCAAAATATAACAAGCTGCGTCTATGTCGTCTCATGGGCGGTTATATGGCCTTTCTTACGGTTTTTGTAGGACTTTGCGCTCTTTATGGAAACAAGCTGCCGGATAAAGTAAGCCGCTTTTTTCCCTATTTGTTTCTTTTTCTAACGGCAGCAATGTTTATCTTGGCCAACACAGTTTGCAGGGCAAAGACAACGGAGAAGAAAGAAGGAGAATCTCAAGAAGAGAAGGGCAACAAGAGAGCCGTATATGGCTATACCAGATGTGACAGCTATGTGGTGCTGGACGCAGGGGAAAAAATAGTGGCGGTCAATGGTCCCACCCAACAGGAAACAGAGAAGCTATATCAACGTATTAGTGCTGCCATAGAGAGGTAGTGGAAAATGGAAGTTCAGGATAGAAGAACGGATAAGGACAGAATAATAGGGCAATATCAGGAAGAAGGGATAGGAGGCGGAGTATGGCTAAAGAGATGAGAAAAAAGAGAAAAAGGGTAAATACCAGGCTTTTGGTCCTGATTTTCGGCCTGGGGCTTTTGGCTGGGCTGACTGGCTGCCAAGGGAAGCTTTCTGAGAATTTTGATAAGCAGCAGGTGACAGACAAGGCCCAGGAAATGGTGGAGGAGATAAGCAAAGGAAATTTGCAGCAGGTTTATGAGGAAACCTTTACCCCGGTGATGAAGAATGGAATAGAGTTAGAAGACCTGCAGGAGAATGTGGACTATCTGCTGGAGGATAAAGGAGAGTTTCAGGGCTTTGCCAAGACGCAGATAAAAGGGATAAAAGACAAAGACACAGATACAGAATACGCCACGGCATTGGTTTTGGCAGAGTATGAGAACGGTAAAGCGCTGTTTACCATTTCCTTTGACAAAAATATGCAGTGCGCAGGGTTCTATATGAAATAAAGATGGGGCCTTCCCATAAAACAAAATCTGATTTAGCCATTTAATATGATGCCGGGATTAAAACCAGAAACAGCCTATTGTAATCCCCCGGATTCTATGTTAGAGTACATATGATGAAAATAAATCGGCAAAGTGGAAGGAGCAGCAGCTCCTTCTGAAAAGGGAACAGGGTGAAAATCCCAGGCGGTCCGGCCACTGTAAGCCAGGAGTCTGTCTTTAAGATGTCATTGCGCAGATGCGTGAGAAGGCAAAGACAGATGAAGATTGGCAAGCCAGGAGACCTGCTTTGCCGGATAAGATGAGGCTTCCGGGTAGAGTGACCATCTGTAATAATACAGAATTAAAATGTCCCATGAAAGACATAATGAAGACACTATAGAAATAATTATAGAAATAACTATGGAAATAACTATAGAAATGTTCTTGATTTCTGTTTCATGGAACAATCCCCAGACAAATGGATTTTAGAGGAAGGAAGCCTGCTGTAACAGCGGGCTTTTTCTTTTCTATATGTCCAGGGAAACTTCATTTCATCAAAGCTTTGGAAAATGGAAAGGAGTATGCAGAAAATGAAGAACAAAGCAGTGACAAAGAAAGTGCTGGCAGTGATTCTTGGAGCAGGTTTGACTATGAGTATGGGAGCCTGCACAGGCAGCGACAGCGGAAACAACAGCGGAGACAGCGGGCGCATAAGCTCGGAAAGTGTGGTAGAGGACAATCAGGCTCCGGAAGCTGCCGGGGATGAGACAGAAGAAACGGAAGAGACAGAAACAGCAGAAAGCAGCAAAAAGACAGAATATCCTCTTACGATTACCAGTTATGGGCCTAATGGAGAAGAATATGACACGGTTTATGAAAAGGCCCCGGAAAAGGTAGTGGCTGTGTACCAGGGCTGTGTGGAAACCATGCTGGCTCTTGGGCTGGAAGACCATCTGGCAGCCACCGCAGGTCTTGACAATGAGGTGCCGGATGACCAGAAGGGAGCTTTTTCCAAAGTGGAATACCTGGATGAATTTACTCCTTCTAAGGAAACCGTAACCATGCTGGAGCCGGATATGATTTTTTCCTGGGTATCTCTTTTTGATTCCGACACCCTGGGGGCTCCCCAGGAATGGGAAGATAAAGGAACCCATGTCTATATTAACTCCAACACTGCGGTAAAAGAAGATTCTCTGGAAAATGAATACCAGGATATTCTGAATATGGGAAAAATCTTTGACGTTCAGGACCGGGCGGAAGCTTTGGTAGAGGATATGAAAGAGACCATTTCCAATGTAACAGAAAAAACTGCAGACCAGGAAGAAAAGCCTACGGTTATGGTCGTAGAAAGCATGAAGGATACCTTTACCAATTATGGAGCTTCCAGTGTGGCCGGGGATATGGTAACCCAGCTGGGGGGAACTTTGCTGAATCCGGAAGCTTCCTCTGCGGGAAAAGAGGATATTGTGGCAGCAGACCCGGATGTGATTTTTGTAGTTTATATGCCCTATACCGGAGATGACCCGGAGACGGTAAAGCAGGAAAATCTGAATAAGATTTTGGAAGATGAGGCTTTTGCCAGCCTCAGCGCTGTAAAGAATGGAAGGGTAGTGCCGATTATGCTCAGTGAAATGTATGCCAGCGCCACAAGAACTCAGGACGGTATTGAGACCATTGCCCAGGGATTATACCCGGAGCTGGAGTTAGGTGAATAAAGGGGACAGAAGTAAATGAAGAAAAGAGGGATAAAAACTCCCCTGTACAGCGCTGTACTTCTTGTACTTCTGGCGGGGCTGGTACTTTCTGTGCTGGCCTCCATTACCTTTGGCAATGCAGACATTTCTGTGCAGGATGTGTATAAAGTAATCTTTTATGAGATTTTTCATATAGACAGCTTTTCTGCTTATCAGGAAGGAGCCATCCATGACGTGGTGTGGCTGATACGTTTTCCCCGTGTACTGCTGGCGGCAGGAATCGGTATGGGACTGTCTGTGTGCGGAGTGGTTATGCAGGCTGTGGTAAAAAATCCTCTGGCAGACCCTTATGTGCTTGGTGTTTCTTCAGGGGCTTATCTGGGTGCGGCGGCAGCCATTATTCTGGGAATCGGTTCTGTTTTCGGGGATAACTCTATGGGAATTATGGCCTTTATCGGTGCGGTAGGAGCCTCTTTCGGGGTTTTATTTATATCCGGAATAGGAGGAAGCTCCAGCGCAGGAAAGCTGATTCTGGCAGGTATGGCAATCAGCTCCGTATGTTCGGCTTTTGCCAATTTTCTTATATATATTTCTCAAAACAGAGATGCTACTACTCAGATATCTTACTGGAGTATGGGAAGCCTGGCAACTGCAGACTGGGATAATGTGCCGGTGATTCTGCCTCTTATGATACTGGCTTCCCTGATATTCTGGAGCCAATACAGAAAACTGAATTTAATGCTGCTGGGTGACGATACGGCCATCACTTTGGGAACGGATTTGCATAAAGCCAGAATCGCCTATATGGTGCTGGCCTCCTTTATGGTGGGCTTCGCCGTCTGTGCAGCGGGAATGATAGGCTTTGTAGGATTGATAATCCCTCATGCCATGCGTATGCTGTTCGGAACCGACCACAAGAGACTGATTCCTTTAAGTGCCCTGACCGGAGCCATTTTCCTTATTTGGGCAGATGTGGCCTGCAGGGTAATTCTGAAAAACGCTGAACTGCCAATCGGTATCCTGGTATCCCTCATAGGAGCTCCATGCTTTATTTATCTGATGGCGAGGAAATCTTATGGATTCGGAGGTGAAGGTTCGTGAATATTTCAGCAAAAGACATTCGCCTTTCTTATGGAGCTGAGGAAATCCTAAAAGGAGTTTCCATACATAGCGGCAGCAGAGAATTTGTAGGTTTGATTGGCCCTAATGGAAGCGGGAAATCCACTCTTTTAAAATGTATCTACCGGATTCTCAAACCAAATGCCGGACAGATATTTTTAGGTGAGGAGGAGCTCCAGACCATGAGTGTGAAGGAGTCTGCCAGAAGAATGGGGGTTGTGGCCCAGCATAATTATTACAATTTTGAATTTACAGTAAAAGAAGTGGTAATGATGGGACGCTCCCCACATAAAAAGACGCTGGAGAGGGATAATGCAAGAGATTATGAGATTGTGGACCAGGCCCTGAAAACAGTAGGAATGGAGGAATTTGCCCAAAGGAGCTTCTCCACTCTTTCAGGAGGGGAGCAGCAGAGGGTTATTCTGGCCAGGGCCCTGGCTCAGCAGACTCCCTGCCTGATTCTGGATGAGCCTACAAATCATTTGGACATTACTCACCAGCTTCAGCTTATGCGAATTGTAAAAAATCTGCCGGTAACGGTCATATCCGCTATTCATGATTTGAATATTGCGGCTATGTTCTGCGACCGGATTTATGTTTTGCAGAAAGGGCAGATTATGGCCCAGGGCACACCCAGGGAGGTGCTGACAGAGGAGTTAATCCGGCAGGTTTATCAGGTGGAAGCAGAAATTGTAGAGGATAGTAAAAAACAGATGCATATCTTATTCAAAGGATAATGGATACAGAATATTATGGAGGTGCAAAATGACAGAAAAAGAATGGCTGGGGGAAGAGAACCAGCTGGGAATTTCCGGCGGTATCGAGCCCATCTATGCAAACTACTATATGCGTAAGACCGAATCCCTTCATGGCACAGACGTGTATTATAAGGTTTACACTAAAATCGTAGAAAACTACATGAAGCAGCATAAAATTGAAGATGACAAGGACCTGCCCGATTACTTTGTCACAGCTATGACCCTGGATTACCGGCAGAGAATTGATATGCAGTCTGCATGGCAGAACCACATTGACGCTTCTATCAGTTCCACAGTAAATGTTCCCAACAGCTTTACCCAGGAGGAGACCGAGCAGCTTTATCTGTATGCTTATGAGAAAGGACTGAAGGGCATTACGATTTTCCGGGAAGCCTGAATACGGAGATGAAGGAAGAGAGCAAAGAAAAAGAGGTTACTCCGGGAGCAGGACTGAAAAGAGGGGAAATTCTGCTGGTAACAGATGATGTTGTAGGCAAGAAGAGGAAGCTGATGACCGGCTGCGGAAGTCTTCACTGTATCGCTCTTTTTGACCCGCATACAGGGGCTCTCCTGGAAACCTATTTAAGCAAAGGCTCTACCGGAGGCTGCAATAACTTTATGGTTGGTCTTTCCCGAATGATTTCTATCTCTGCAAGAGGCGGCATCAGTATTGAGACCATTGTGGACCAGCTGAATTCCAAACAGGAAGAAGAGAATTGAAGAAAGGAACAGCATGAAGAAAATCAGCGAAGATAAAATTTTAGCCTATATAGAAGAACATCTGGAGAGGGGCATTCAGATTAAAGACCTGGCAGAAGCCTTCGGCTATTCCCAGGACCACTTCCGGCATTTGTTCCGGATATACTACGGAACCTCTCCGGCTGCCTATATCCGGCGGCGAAAGCTGATTCACAGTGTGCAGAGAATTCAGGAAGGAGCCGGGGTGGCGGAAACCGCCGCCCTTTACGGCTTTGACACAGAGGCGGGATTTTCCAAGGCCTTCCGTAAGGAATTTGGCTTTCCCGCCAGAGCTTTCAAGGAAAAGGGACAGCTTCTGGAGGATGTGGTCCCAGACCCGGTATATAACAAAAACAGGATACAGATTTCTATTCTGGAGACACCTGTCCTGGAAATGGTGGGAAAGCCCCTCCTTCCTGAGGACTGTCATTATTTTGACCTTCTGGAGGAGGCGGCCTACTGGCTGGAGCATGGAATCCCCAGGCTGAATCAGGAAGAGATGGATTTCATGGACTGCTACAAAAAAGATTTGATTGGCATGTGGTATCATGACTCCAAGAATCCCCAGATTACCTATCTGCTGGGACCGGTGGTAAAGGATTCCTCTAAAATTCCGGAGGGAATGATTCCTGTTACCATACCGGGGAGAAAATATGCGGTTTTTGAAATGAAAGGGGAGGCCCAGGGCCCGGCCCTGGCCGAAGAGGTACGAAGCCTTTGCCGGTATATTTTCTGGGAATGGCTGCCTGCTAATGAAGTGCTGAAGGACAAGTGGGGATTTACTTATGAGCGTTATCAGGGAAAAAAAGCATCCATCTATCTGCCCCTCTTGTAGTAAAGTAGCCATTTTGGACAAGTAGAGCCGGTTTTTTTATGCTATAATTGCCTTTGGCAAAAATAGAGAAAAGGAATTATCGTATTATATGGGATACCAGACCTTGAATAGAAAAACGGCTCTGAAAAATGCGGCAGAAGAATTCCGGCTGGAAGAATGTTATGATACCGTTGGAAAAGAGTCCTTTAAAAACTGCATAAAAATAAAACAAATGCAGCTTCCGGAAGTCTCCCTGATTGAAAGCCAGGGTTTTTACTCCTGTACGGCCCTGAGACGGGCACAGATGCCCAGAATCACCAGAATCGGAAAGGAAGCCTTCGCAGGATGCAGCAATCTGAGAGAGGCGGTCTTTCCTTCCGGCTTTCTTTCCTTGGGAAGCGGCGCCTTTTCCAAATGCAAACGGCTGGAGACGGCGGTCTTCCAGGATAACCGGCGGTGTAAGAAACTGCCCTCCCAGGCTTTCGCAGAATGCAGAGGATTGAAAAAACTGGTGCTTCCTAAGAACCTGGAGGAAATCGGAGAGCGGTGCTTTTTTAAATGTGACAGCCTGAGAGAAGTGACTCTCCCCAGGACCCTGAAAAGGATTGGGGACAAAGGTTTTTACCAGTGCGGCTTTACCAGCCTGACTCTTCCGGAAAATCTGGAAGAGATTGGTGAGAGCGCCTTTTTAAAATGCAAAAAACTGACCTACATAAAAATACCGGAGAAAGTAAAACGAATCGGAAAATGGGCCTTCCATGGCTGCGATTTACTGGAATGCCTGGAAATCCACCATGACCCGGAAGAAATCGGGGAATGGATTACCAATAAAAATTGTGTAATAAAATGCAAAAAAGACAGTAAAATGGAAGAATATGCAAGAGAATATCAGATAAAAGTTCAGTATATTACGGATATAGCCTAAAAAAGACAAAACTAGGGTTGACAAAATCTGCCATGACGAGTAAGATATAGGCATAAACGAAACAACAAGAAACAGATATTGCGTACAGTTTGCAAGCTACGGCGGCAAAGAATGGAAAATTTGGTGAGAATCCAAAACAGACAATCGTCTACTGTATAATGAGTCAGTGTCCACTGTATAGAGAATGACAGGGGGCAAGGGCTTATTTTTTATTGGCTTCCTGACAGAAAGAGACGTCGGGGGCCTTTTTTGTTTTAAAATTTCATTATGAGAAAGCAATCGCTAAAGGGTACAGAGAAACGGTTTTCGTTTCCGGAAGTCTGGTGAGATTCCAGGACAGTTTTATCCCTACTGTAATAAGCGACGAAAGCTGCACATACCACTGGTGCAATAAACCGGGAAGGGCAGCAAGTAGGCTTGAGCTTTAGTCAGGACACAAGTACCAACAGATTGTAAAGAAAGATTTCATCTGGAGGCATAAGCAGAGGTCTATTTTTTATACCCTTTTTTAGAAAAACATATGAGATGTTTGGGTTATACCAGAGAGAAAATCTCTGATGTAATATTATCCTGCAAAGAGCAGGAAAAGGATAAAAGGCGAATTTGAAAAGCCTTTTATCGGAAACTATTTACATTTTTCATTATCATGATAGGAGGTAGATAACTATGAAAATGAAAAGAGCAGCAGCATTAGGACTTGGAACCGTTATGATGGTGTCTATGTGCGTACCGGCTATGGCAGCAGACGGAACAACAGATAAGGCCTACCCCCTTACCCTTATGGCGGCCCCCACTCTGGTTTCCAGCGGATTCGTATATGAGCCGGTGAACTTTACCATTCCGGCAGGTACTCCTGAGACAACAACACTGGGAGAGATTCTGGAGGATAACAATGTACCTTTCCAGGGCAGCACTTCCTATATCAGCGGACTGCAGTGTGCAGAAGCAGCCACCTTCAGTCTGACAGATGCCCAGAAAGCAAATTTCCCGGAGGCAGCCTTTGACACCAGGATTATGGTTGACCCAACATCTGATGCCGGAAAGGACGGATGGCTGTCCGAGAAAGAATTTACAGGTTATGCCGGCTGGATGATGTATGTAGACAATCAGACCTCTGTAGCTGATTCTTCCCAGCCTTATGGCTCTTACTACTATACTTTAGGTTCCAGCATTGCAGATTTAGAG
Source organism: uncultured Blautia sp. (assembly GCA_902476765.1). Lineage (GTDB taxonomy): Bacteria > Bacillota > Clostridia > Lachnospirales > Lachnospiraceae > Blautia. Next base: position 4,594 of record CABSEJ010000057.1, on the reverse strand, counting down.
AAATATGGAATCTTAGCAGATGATAATGTAGTTCTGGAGATGTTCTTCTCCTTTGATATGGGTGCTGATATTGGTATGAGTAATTCCTATCTGCCGACTTCTATTGTAGAGACTGATACCTATACAACTTATGATTGGAGCGGTCCATCAGAAGTACATACAGCAATTTCAAAAGCTAACAGAACAGAACTGGTTAAGGCTCTTGCTGCAAATAAAACAAGTCCTTCTTATGCAGATGGATTAGAAGTACTGAAAAATCTGAACAGTACAGAAGAGGATATTGAAGAGGCAATTAATAATTTGTAGTAAGAAAAAGTATTGAGAGGAAGAATATGAAAAATAATTTATATTCGGGAATTAAGCCCAGCTTTGTGCTGGGCTTTTTCCTTAGCGTAGTCATTATAATCACTATTTTTTTAGGTGACAACCTGGTTTATGGTGCGGAACGTACCTACGAAGATTTATGGAATGCGGAACGAAATGCATACGTTATAAGTTCAAACGAGGACTTTCTGCTTTTTTACAATTCACTGAAGGACAATAAGTTTGAAAACAAAGTCATATTGTTAGATAAAGATATTGAGGTAAAACCGGAGGCAAGAGTAGCAAAAACTTTTAAAGGATATTTTAATGGACAAGGACATACGATAAAAGGTTGGAATACTACGTTGTTTAACCTTATCACCGGTGACGGTGCTGCTTTAGTAAACACAAATTTTACAGAGCTAGACTTATCAGATAATGTTATATTCGTCACCAATGGTGCTAAGGCGACTATTCAGAACTGTTCTTTCCAGGGAAAACGAACAATAAGCGACCAAGTAGCAAACAAACAAGGGTATATAGTAAGGAATCAGAAAGATTCAAAAGTTATTAAGAATTGTTTTTTCGATATTGACTATGAAATTGGAAGTGGAGATGATATACAAGTAGCCGGTCTAGCATTATCGAATGCAGGTACGATTGAAAACTGTATCTATACAGGAAAAATAACGGTACCTGAATCCGCAAGTTTAGTAGTGGGGATTACAAATGTAGGCACAGTTACCAACTGCTACTATATCGACACTAATAACTATACTGATGGAGGTCTGGGAACTTCCTGCACTGAGGAAGAGTTAAAGGATACTTCCACCTATACAGGATTCGACTTTGATAATATCTGGGACTGGGATGGCGTGACAAATGAGGGATACCCCTTCCTTCGTTCAGACATTGCAGATGAATACCTTCCCACTCCGCCTAATCTGGAGGAGATACCTTTGACCTACCAGGTTTCTCTGGAAGATGTAACCTATGATACAGAGAACAACACCTTTGAGCGGTACTTCCCTGTTGCCGTTTCAGAACCAAAATACACAGGAACCAATGCTGAAATCACAGAGAAGAGTCTGAAGGAGATTCTGGATACCTGTAAGGTAGAAGTCAGAGGAAAAACCTCTTCAGAATTAAGTGAAGCGAACAGAAACAATTTAGAGGTAGTACCAAGAGAGGGCTATACAGTGACTCTGCTCACAGATGATGCAGGGGCCTTTGTCTATACAGATACAGGAACTGCGAAGGAAAACGGATATCTGCTGAAGATAACTGCAGAATGGGCAGAGAACGGGCAAACAGCAGAATTTATTGCAGGAGAGGTAGAGGCTACAGAACTGACCCAAGAGGAAAAGGCGGAGATTGTAGCTCAGGCGGAAACTGCCATGGTGAAGATTCTGGATATGTATGTGGAAAAATATCCGGGACAGTATGTGGGAGACCCCTGGTTTGCATTTACCTGCGGCAGAGCCGGGTATTATCCGGAAGGAATTACTGAGGAGGCTTTATATGAGGCCATTGTAGACGCACGCTGGCGCCAGTATGTGGAAATGTCAGAGGAGGAGCTGGCTGCAGTGACCTTTGATATGAATACGGTATCCAAGGATATTCTGGCGATTACGGCAATGGGATATGACGCTACGAATGTAGAGGGTCTGGACCTTGCGGACATACTCGCAAACCACAGCAGTGCAAACGGGAATTATTTTGCCGGACAGTATCAGCTATATGCCTTATACAGCGGAGATTATGGCAGCGGTTACAATACCACCGCAGATAGTTTATTAAGCAGTTATAACTGGGAGAATCTGAAAAATAGCTATGATACCGATGATATGGTAAGTATGACACTCCAGCCTTTGTTCCTGGCTACAGAGGGGACCGATAAGGAGGAGCATATCCAGATAGTGGAAGACTGGCTGTCCAGAAGCCAGACACTTATCGGGACTTTCCCAGGTTATAACGGATTTGCCAACCCCTGGACTAATGCCCAGGTACATATTCTTATGGGACTGCTGGATATGGACTGGCTTTCTTCAGACTTTGTGAAAAACGGAGAAAATATTTTAAGCACTTTATTAGATGAGGGCGGCATAGAGCTCTCTATGACATATGCGGCGGAGAGGACTCAGTGTGCCAAAGGCCTTGCGGCACTGGTGCGTTCTTATAAGGGAGAAACGGATTTATTCGACTGCAGTGATGTAAAAGGGGCCAGATATGTAAATCTGGAAATCCTGAACCTGGCAGAGAATCCGGCGGACAACGACCAGACAGCGGTACAGGCGCTTTGGAGTGTATATGACAGTTTGTCTGACAGCAAGAAGGCAGCGGTAAAAGACCTTCAGAAGCTTCAGAATGCCAAGGACTATGCAGACAGAGAAGCTGCATGGCAGCAGGAGGCAGAGGCCTTCCGCCAGAACGTAGACGCTTTGGTACAGAGCGGTGTGTCACCGGAAGATGAAGAAGCGGTAAACAAGCTGGTACAGCAGTTAGAAAGCCTTAATATCAAAGGGCAGGAATTAAACCTGTCTGTTGAGGAGGCATACCAGATGAAACTGGAGGAGCTCCAGACACAGATAGCTGACCAGAAGGAAGTCCGGAAGGTAATAGAAAAAATCAATGCAGTGGGCGAAGTAACCCTGGAATCCCAGGAAGTTATACAGGGAGCCAGAGACGCTTACAATGCTCTGACAGCAGCACAGCAGAAATATGTCCAGGATGCAGGTGCCCTGACGATTCTGGAGACTGCGGAGGCTGCCCTGGAGACCTTGCAAAAGGCAGCGGTTCAGGATGTTATCAATAATATCAGCCAGTTGGAGGAAGGCGTCTATCTGGAAGATGAGGAATTTCTTATTACAGTAAGGGATATGTATGATGCCCTTCCGGAGGATTTGAAACCCCAGGTAACCAACTATGCCCTTCTGACAGAATCAGAAGGAAAGATGAAGAGCCTGAAATTAGATGACCTGTGGAGCCGTGTGGACAGCCTGCCTGCCCTGGAGGATTTGGTGACAACAGATGAAGAAGGAAACCAGGTCTATGTCATTACCCAGGATACTGTGACTGCAGCAGCCCAGGCTCAGGCTGCGTGGGAGGATATGCTGAGAAAATATCAGGGTATTGAAGCTGAGGTCAAAGCCATGGAGGGCGGACCGGAGCTTCTGGATAAATTAAGCCGGGTCAATGAGGTTGTTAAAGAGTACGAAGGCTATGTGGAGACTTATCTGGAGCCATTGGTATCCTACCTGATGGGAACAGAGACTGTAGATGACCTGAATCTGGCAGAAGTGGAGAGAAGGCTGACAGAATATGAAGAACAGATGGATTCCTACAGTGCTTATCTGAACAGTGTGGATGGGCTGGCAGAAAGAGCAGAAAGCCTGAAAGCCCAGGCAGAAGCCCTGCGTACAGCCAAGAATGAAGCCAATGCTGTCCAGCAGCTTATCAATAATCTGCCTCAGGAAAGCATTACCTCCCAGGAAATGCTGACCCAGGCCCAGGAAGCACTGGCAGAAATAGACAGGGCTTCTCAGGAATTAAGCGAGACTGCAAAAGGCTATGTGGACTGGACCTTATATAACACCACCCTGACGAATGTAGAGCTGTACCTGGCGAAGCAGGAGCAGGCCAAGGCTGTTACAGACAGTATTGCAGAGGCTCTTGCAGCGGCAGAAGAAAACCTGACAGATGACAGCCCCGTAGCCGCTGTAAAGGCAGCAGAGGAAGCTTACCAGGCTTTGACTGCAGATATACAGGCTATGGTAGAAGGAGCCGATGACCTGGAAGCTGTAAAGGATGAAATCGCTCAGAAGAAAAATCAGGAATTTGCAGAAAACGGAATCCTGACGATTAAGGAAACTCTTCCTTATGATGTAAGAGTCCTTGTGAAAACCGCAGACAGCAATACAGAAGAGGCTCTGGAGAAGCTGCTTCTGGAAGACAAAGAAGCCCAGCTGTATACGGCCTTTACCGTAGAAGCCTACCGGATTCTGGCTGACGGAAGTACGGAGCCCTGGGAACTGAATTTGACCGCAGTATATACGGCAGAGGATTCTGTCAGCGGACAGAATGTATTTGTGCTTCAGATGGCAGAGGAAAACGCTTATCTGAAGAATATCGCCCAGGACAGTACGGTTACCTTTACCCTGGATGCCAGCGGAGCTTATGCAATCGGCCTTAAAGAAGCAGACAGCGGAGAGAAGGAAGACCCGGTGCCGGGAGACAGCAATGGCAGCGGCACAGATAATAACAACGGAAACAGCGGCACCAATAATGGCGG
>CABSEJ010000056.1 GCA_902476765.1 uncultured Blautia sp. | reverse complement strand
TTCCGTCTGAGACAATGACAGCCGCTTTTTTAGTTCGTTTGGCACTGCGGCTGGTGATTTTGCGGCTGCCAAACAGCAAGCCAAAGGCCGCCGGTACTCCCCACAGGCAGGCAACAGCCAGCCGCCAGTCGTATATGAACAGGCAAACAGCGATGACAGCCGTAGAGATATAGGAGCCGTACAGATATCCCAGAACATGAGACCAGACGTGCTCCATGCGGTTGACGTCTCCCATAAGGGTTTCGGTTAAGTCGGCTAAATCCCTCTTTCCAAAGTAGCCTAAAGGCAGCTTGCGCAGCCGTTCCGCCAGGCTGAGGCGGGTGGCTTTGACTTCGTTATATACCAGCCCGTAGGTGGCCTTGTATTGCTGTAAATGGGTCATGAAGGACAGGAGAACAAACAGGATCACCAGACTAATCAAAAGCGCTGTGCCAGGCAGTGGTTCTTCCTTTGCCAGGGTTTTCATAAAGCCGGACATCATCAGATACAGAATGCTGATGCCGCTCATGACAACCAGATTGACGATAACCGTCCACAAAGCGCCTTTCTTGGTGTTGCGGACACCCTGGGCAGTCAGGGCATATTTTCTTTGAAATTTTTCACTGAACATTTACTCCCCCTCCTTTTCACTGGTAATCTTCCATTGAACCGCCCGGTTATAATCGGCCCACATACGGGCATACAGACCGCCTGCGGCAGTGAGCCCTGCATGTGTACCCTGTTCGGCGAGGCGCCCTTCCTCCAGAACTATGATTTTATCTGCACCCACTACGGTAGACAGACGGTGGGCAATCATGATAACGGTGCGCCCCTTCGTCAGCGTAGATAAGGCTTTCTGAATCAGCACCTCATTCTCCGGGTCAGCGAAGGCTGTAGCTTCATCCAGTACCACGATGGGAGCGTCCTTCAAAATAGCACGGGCCAGGGCAATGCGCTGCTGCTCTCCGCCGGATAGGTAGGTTCCTTCAGCACCAATCTGGGTATCGATTCCCTTTGGCAGTTTATCGAGAATATCCTGGCATTGGGCAGCTGAAAGTGCTGAAAGCACCTGTTCCCGTGTGGCTTCCGGCCGGGCCGCACGGACGTTTTCCAGTACAGAGGCTTTGAACAGACGGTTATTCTGGAAAACAAAAGCCACCTGGTCCATAAGTACATGGGAATCAATTTGAGTTACATCCACACCGCCAACTTCTACTGTGCCGGAAGTGGCATCCCAGAATCGGGGGATCAGACTGGCAGCTGTGGTTTTTCCACCGCCGGAGGGTCCAACCAACGCTACAGTCTGGCCCGGCTCTGCTGTAAAGGAAATATGGGAAAGGGCGGGTACTTCTGCACCATCGTAGGTAAAGCTTACATCTTTGAACTCCACTTTATTACTGCCAGGTGTCTTTGGGCATGCAGGTGCCTGCAGGGTGGGGGCATCCATAACCTGACGTATACGGCCTAAGGCAGTTCCGGCCAGCATCATACCGGAGGCGGCAAACATAATCTTAGCCAGTGCCGTGGAGATGATGGCCGAAAATACTGCGTAAAAAGCAAAGTTGGTGACAAAGCCGGCAAAGCTGCCCCCGGACAGAGCACCGGGCGCCAAAAACAACGCCGCTGGAATCAGGAAGACAAAGGCGCCTTCCGTGAAGGTCAGGTTAACGGACTGGGGAACCTGACACACACCTGCCTGATAATATTCGGCTTTGTTGCTGTATTCTTCGATAGCCTGTTGGAAGGCTTTGAAAGAATAGACGGTCTGTTGGAAGATTTTGACTACTGGGATGCCACGGACGTACTCGGTACCTGCTTTGGTCATACGATCCTGGGCTGCCTGGTATTCTGCCATCAGTTGTGCATTTTTGCCGCCCATCATGGAAAACATGGCGATTACCGAAATTATTGCTGCCAGCAGGCAGGCTCCTCCCATCCTCCAGTCAAAGACAAACATAAGTACCAGCATAGCGAGAAACAAAACCACTGTGCCAACAATATCCGCCAGGTTGTGAGCCAGAAGCGTTTCGGTATCCGCTGCTGCTGCGTCCAGCCGGCCCCGGATGAGTCCTGAAGCATTAGAATCAAAGAAGCCCAGCGGGGCCTTCATTACATGGGCAACCCCCTGTTTGCGGATGTTGGATGCCGTACGAAAAGCAGCCAGATGAGTACACATGAGCCCGGCAAAGTAAATGACAATGCCTCCCACTGCAAAGGCGAAAGCCAGCCACCCGTACCGGGTAACATTCTGTGCCTGGGTCCAGTCGGGCGCCACTGCAATGAGATTTCTCACTGCCAGCCAGATGCAGATGTAGGGCGCCATACTCAGCAGCATGGACACTGCCGACAAGGCTAATCCCAGGAAGGTCAGTCCTTTGTGGCTTCCTGCATAGTCCAGCAAAATTGCCAAGTCACTCTTTTTTTCTTTTTTCATGAGATAACCTCCTTCTACAATATATTTATGGTTAATATCCCTTACAGCCAGTAAGGGATTATCCATCTTTTATGTCGGTTAGATGAAACTAACTATCCGATAAAAAAACAGGGAGAATCCTCCCTTTGCTCCATAGGCTTATGGAGTCATCAGCTTTAACCAGCCGGCAGTATAAAAATCCCGCAGCTGATTTACATAACACATTGCCTGTTCATAAGGCATGTCATGAATCACCACTTCAAAGATGCCGCTGAACATACCGCTGGCAAGAATATGGCATAATTGTGGGTCTACTTCCGGCACGTTCTGCCCCAGACGGTGCAGCACCTTGATATATTGCAGAGTAGATTCTACTTCCACCTCCACCATGCGATGAACAAATTGTTCATAGTCGGTGCCCTCGGCACAGCAGAGCAGCAGTTTGACCGGCTCCCGATGCTGGCAGATATATTCTACCATCCAATGCAGATAAACCCCGGAATCCTGTCCCATATGGGCCGGCTGTTCTGATTCCGGCAGCTCGGCAAAAGAAATCTGAGTTTCCATAAACCTACCCATCAAAGCGGCAGCATGGGGCTCTACAATTGAGGCAAACAAAGCTTCTTTACTTGAAAAATAACCGTAAAAGGCTCCTGTCGTTACTCCGGCCTGCTTCACAATCTGACGAAGGGAGGCACCACGAAATCCTTTTCGGGAAAACTCTTCCAAGGCTGCTTTTTGAATTTTTTCCAATGTGTCTGGCAAATGTTCCTGCATAATTACCTCCGTGTAACACTGCTATATGACAGTGTTATAGTACGCCTTTCTAATAATCTTGTCAATAGATAATTTTTTCACACCCGGGATGTTTTCATATAATGTTTTCATATAATGGCTGTTACATCGGTAAACAAAACAGGGATGGTAATTTACTTTTTAATTATTAAATAAAAATAAATCAAAAACAAAAAAAGTTTATAATTATTTTAGAATTTTACGCATTAAAACTTTACTTTTATATACTTTGTTGGTATACTAATGTAGTGTAAAAAATCATAAGAACGGGAGGAAACGCAAATGATTACATTTATCATCGGACTGGCTATCTTATTTGTGGGAGCTGCCCTGTATGGAAAGTTCTGTGAAAAGGTTTTCGGTCCCGACGACAGAAAGACACCGGCCTATACCAAAGAAGATGGTGTAGACTATGTTCCAATGAAACAATGGAAAAACAGCTTGATTAACCTGTTGAATATTGCAGGTACCGGCCCTATCCTTGGACCGATTCAGGGTATCCTGTTTGGACCTATTGCTTTTATCACAATTCCTATCGGAAATATTATCGGAGGGGCTATGCACGATTATTTTTCCGGTATGATTTGTTTGAGAGACGGCGGTACACAGATGCCTCAGATGGTACGCAAATACAGCAACAAAGGTGTATACGGACTGTATCAGGTATTTTGCAGCCTGCTGCTTCTTTTGGTAGGTGCAGTATTTATCTACACGCCTGGCGACATTGCCGCTACACAGGTATTCGGTTTTGACGGAAAAGCAACTTCTGTTTCTACCTGGGTTATTTACGGCGTTATTTTTGTGTATTATCTGATTGCAACCGTATTCCCTATTGATAAGATTATCGGCCGTATTTACCCGATTTTCGGCGCCATTCTGTTATTCTCAGCAGTTGGCGTATTTATCGGTTTATTCGCTAAGGGTTATCCTCTGATTGAGCTTTGGGATAACTGGAACGGCGGACTGGTTGCTTACGGAGATTATTTTGAAGCAAATCACTTTATTCCGATTTTCTTTATTACAGTAGCTTGTGGTATTCTTTCCGGTTTCCACTCTACACAGACGGCTATTATTTCCCGTACGATGAAGAGCGAGAAGCAGGGACGTATGACTTTCTATAACATGATGATTCTGGAAGGCTTCATCGCTATGGTTTGGGCAGCAGGCGCTATGGGCGTTTACAACTTAGCTCTTCAGAATGCAGATGCTTCCCTTGCAACAGCTACTATCGGTGTTGTATGTAAAGATATATTAGGACCTGTAGGAGGAATTATTGCTCTTCTGGGTGTTATCGTTCTTCCTATTACATCAGGAGATACAGCTCTTCGTTCTCTGCGTCTGGCTATCTCCGAGTCCTTCCATCTGGACCAGACCTCCAAGGCAAAACGTCTGGGACTGGCAGCAGTGATTTTCGCATTGGTTGCAGTAATTCTGGTATTTGCTAAGTCCAACGCTAATGGATTCAATATTCTGTGGCGTTACTTTGCTTGGTCAAACCAGACACTGTCTCTGTTTGCATTCCTGGGAATTTCTGTTTGGATGTTTGAAAACGGAAAAGCAAAATTCGTATGGATGCCGCTGATTCCGGGTGCATGGTATGCTTTTGTCACAATTACATACATTGTAAATGCAAAAATCGGATTTAACGTACCTTGGACAGCAGCTTATATTATCGGTGTATGCGCAGCAGCAGTATATGTAGGCTTGATACTTTGGTACGGTAAGAAAAGAGCTGCTATCAAAGCCGGCAGAAAATAATATTGTGTAATTCTATGCATGAAATATAAAACATATACGAAAGATAAAAGACAGCAGAATCTTTAGGCAAAGTATCTGCGGGACGTTGCTTTAAGAATTGTAAACTGCGGGAAGCTGTATGGTTTTATTTAGAAAAACCTACGATTTCCCGCAGTTTTTTAGTGTAGGAGTTGTCTGCCGGCCTAATCCTGCCTGCAGATAGTCGGTTGTTTATGTGATATCTGTTATGCCTTAGCTTGCGCCCCGGGAAAAGGAGGTGTTATAATGATTTTATCATACAAAGGAGTCCAAATGAAAAAGTGGAAACAAAAAAAGGAAGCAGTTTACTGGAAACAAGAAGAAGAAACCGAGTATTGTTAAAGGACATTATCTTTAACTTAGAACCGGTTACCCGAACTGCAGCTGCAAAAGAGCTGGGGCTGACACTTCCTACGGTTACTACCAGTGTAAACGAGATGATGGAGGAAGGGATTCTGGAGGAGGTTCCTGTTCCCGAGGAACAGCTGAAAAACAATGCAGGAAGAAAGCCGGTAGCCATACAGTTTAAGGCCAATGCAGCAGTAGCCGTGGGCGTAGATATTGGGCCTTATGCCACTCGTATGGTTTTGATCAACCTGCGGGGAGAGATTTTGGAAAGTTCGGAGAGTGAACCCGGAGACTCTGATTATTCTGCTATGATAAAAGAATTGGCACGACAGATTGAGGCAATGGTGGAAAAGGTACCCGAAAAAAAACTTTTGGGTGTAGGAATCGGACTTCCGGGATTTATTGAGCCGGATAACGGGATAATACGAAGCCACAGAGAAAAGGACTGGGTAGGCAGAAACCTGGCAGGGGATATGGAAGGGCTGCTGCATATGCCGGTGATTATCGACAATAACGTGCGCATCCGGGCTGTGGGATACGAAATGGCCCAGAAGGGCAGATGGACAGAATCTTTTGCCTATCTGTATATATCCAGAGGAATCGCATGCCCTTTTATGACCAGAGGCAACGGCCCCTCCCTGTATTCTTCAGGAGCAGGAGAGCTGGGACACACTATTTTAAGTATGGAAGAAGGCGGAGAAAAGAACCTAGACCAGCTGGCAGGTGAAAAGGCCATACTGGAATTGTGCAAAAAGGAGCTGGAAAAAGGGAGAGCCATTGTTCTTGCCCGGCTTTTGAAGGAGAGTGGACAGTCGGAAATAGACATGAAATTGATAGAAGAGGCGCAGCAGTCAGGGGACGCTCAGATAAGGGCAATTCTGGAAAAAGCCATTGATTATATTGGCTTGGCTTTGGCTAATGTGGTGAACCTTCTGAATCCCAGATTTGTGGTTGTGGACGGGTACATGATGAAAAACGAAGAAAACCGAAGGCAGCTGCAGACAGCAACCAAAAAGAGGTTTTTCGGCATTAACGAGGAGGAAGTTCAGATGATATTTCTTCCTTTTGACTATTTTAGCGGTGCCAAAAGTGCAGGGCTTTTTGCGATACGCCAGATGTTTTTGGAGAGATAAAAAAGCTTTGTTGTGAAAAATAGATAAAAATTCAAGAAGATTTTCAGTATATATTTCCATTGTAAACAAAAGAAGTAGTGGCTATAATTACTTAAAAGATTTAATAAATATAAGCTTATATTTATATCAATAGTGCGCACTTATTTTTTTAACCATTTAATTAAAAGTTTTAAGAAATAGAGAGGACAATGGAAAAAGAAATTTACAAAGATTCCACAAAAACAGTGGAGGAAAGAGTGGAAGATTTACTTGCAAGAATGACTTTAGAAGAAAAAGCAGCTCAGCTTTGCGGCAATCTGGCGGTGCCTTTTGTGGAAAACGGAAAAGTGAGCAAAGAAAAGCTCAGAAAAAATTTTCCTTACGGACATGGACGTATTACCCAGTATTCTTTAACTGGAATTGTGGACGCCAGGCAAATAGCCAGAATTACAAATGAAGTACAGGATTATTTTGTAAACGAAACAAGATTGGGAATTCCGGTTGCCTTACAGTCCGAAAATCTTTGCGGTTATCCGGGGGAAGGCGGCACATTGTTTCCCGCTCAGATAAATGTAGGAGCTACCTGGGAGCCTGAGCTGGCTTATGAGATGAGTTCCGTCATAGGGCAGGAATCCAGAGCCGTGGGAATTACTTCGGCTATGAGCCCGGTTATTGATGTGAGCAGAGACCCCAGATGGGGAAGAACTTATGAGACATACGGAGAGGATACCTATTTAATCAGCCAGATGGGAATCAACTATGTGAAGGGTATGCAGGAGCAAGGGGTAAGCTCAATTGCCAAACATTTTCTGGGATACGCAGAGACACAGGCAGGGTTAAATGCAGCAACTACCCGTTTGAATGACAGAGAACTATATGAAGTATTTGCAACTCCTTTTGAGGCGGCAGACAAGGAAGCCGGGTTGGATGCGGTAATGGCCAATTATGCGGAAATAGACGGGCTTCCGGTGATAGATAACCCTAAAATCGCAAGAACTTTGCTGAGAGATACCATGGGATTTCAAGGAATGCTTACCTCCGACGGTGCGGCGGTACTGAAAACCTATAATTATTTTAAGGTAGCGAATTCTTACGAGGAAGCAGGGCTTTTGGCCAAGAAAGCAGGCTGTGACACAGAAATACCCGTAGGAGATCATGGAGATTCGCTGCCGGGTTACCAATACCGGGGACAGAGAAGGAGACGAGGTAGTGCAGCTTTATACGGCCTTTGACCAGGCACATGTGGTAAGACCTAATAAACAGCTTTGCGGCTTCAAGCGGGTTTCTCTGAAAGCAGGGGAGAGCAGGGAGATAATCTTCTGCCTGAGTACGGCCCAGTTGGGATACTACAATGAAAATATGGAATTTGTGGTGGAGCCGGGAACCCTGAAGGTTATGGTGGGAACCTCTTCAGAGAATCTTCCGTTGAGAGCTTTCGTAGAAATGACAGGGGATAAGGTGAACCTGAAGGGAAAACGTGTGTATACCTGCAAATGCCAGGTGAAGGATTGAGGAGGAAGAAATGAAAGAAATGACATCTAAGATAAGACCCTTTGGTATGAGGGATAAAATAGGATATGCTTTTGGAGACATAGCAAACGACATGACATTTATTTTGTCATCCAGTTTTTATCAATAAATTTTATACGGATGTAATGGGCGTGCCGGCTTATATTGTCGGCATTATGATGATGGCTGCCCGCTTTGTAGATGCCTTTACCGATATTTTCATGGGACGTGTGGTAGATACTGCTAAGGTAGGAAAGAATGGCAAGTTCCGTCCATGGATATTAAGGGCGGCAGGGCCTGTTGCAGTAATGAGCTTTTTGATGTATGCTTCCTGGTTCCGGGATATGGGGCTGACCTTTAAGGTGATATGGATGTTTGCCACTTATCTGCTGTGGGGCTCTGTATTCTACACAATGGTTAATGTGCCTTATGGCTCTATGGCATCAGGCCTGACTAATGTGCCGAAAGAACGTACCCAGCTGTCTACCTATCGTACGGTAGGTGCTACTGTGGCCAGCATGGTAATCGGAATCGTGATTCCCATGTTTGCCTACTATACAGATAAGGAAGGCAACAGAGTTCTCAATGGAGGAATCTTCAGTGTGATTGCCTTTATCTGTTCTGCTTTGGCCGTAGGCTGCTATCTGGTTTGCTATTTTAGTTGTACGGAGCGTGTGAAAATTAACCCACAGCTTAAAACAGCGGGTAAACGGAATAATTTCTTTGTAAATATTGTGACCAACAAGGCTCTGCTGACTTTGATTCTGGCTAATATCTGCCTGCTTTTGTCTCAGTTGACTATGTCCCAGATGGCCAATTATGTATACCCTAACTATTACGGAAACACAGAGATTCAGGCATTGTCAACTACCCTTTGCTCTCTGGTAACCTTTGCAATCGCATCTTTTTCTACACCTCTTGCAAGCCGTTTCGGAAAGAAAGAGGTTGGCAGCGTCAGCTGTGCAGTTGCTGCTTTGTCCTGGGTTGTGTGCCTGATTGTCCATCCTGAAACTGCCTGGGGATATATGATTTTCACCATTGTGGCTTATACCGGTATGGGAGCCTTTAATATGCTGTGCTGGGCATTTATTGTAGATGTCATTGATTACTCTGAAGTAAAGAACCATGTAAGAGAGGACGGAACTACTTATTCCTGTTATTCCTTTGCAAGGAAAATTTCTCAGGCGGCATCCAGCGGATTGTCAGGAGCCTTGCTTTCTATTGCCGGATATTCCACTGCCACAGCCTTTGATCCGGAGGTTACCAGTAAGATATTTACCATCTCCTGTGTGGTTCCGGCAGCAGGTTTCCTTCTGGTGGCAGTTATTATGGGCTTTCTCTATCCTTTAAAGAAAGCACTGGTAGAAGAAAATTGTGAGATTCTGGAAAAGAGAAGAGAGGAAAATAAATAAAGAAACTGCCCTTTCTGAACATATGAACAAGTCCCTGTGGGACTTTGTCCGGATAGGGTATGAAGATTATAAGTCAAATACCCTGATGCAAGCATCGGGGGATTAGACCCTTGCGGCAGGTCTGCCGTTCCACTTCGGTGGGGCTGAGGGTGTGCCACCGGCACACAGCACCGCAAAATGGACATGCAGGCATGTCCGCTTGGCTTGTTGCTCGCAGGAATAAAAGTGTATAATAAGAAAAAATATAAAAAGATAAAGGGTTTAGGCTTATGTTGGATTTAAAGATTCATAATCAAAAGGAAGAGGAAAAGAGAAAGCTGAAGCAGTTCATAGAGGCGCACAGAGAGCTTTTACAACAGGCTCAGGCCGGAGAGGACTGCTATCAGGACAGCCAGGGATGGTTGGATGTAGAGGAATGGGCCGGAGAGGAAGCTTTGACAGCCTTGGAAGATCTGGCTGGGGAAATACGGCAGAATGGTGAGGTATTTGTTCTGATTGGTGTGGGAGGCTCCAATAATGCTGCCAGGTCTGTTATAGAGGCATTGAAGCAGGAAAACGGACCAAAGATTGTGTATGGGGGAAATACCCTTTCTCCCTGGGCCATGCAGCAGATGCTAAAGGAGCTGGAAGGGAAATCTGTATACATAGATTGCATTGCAAAAAATTTTGAGACCTTAGAGCCCGGAGTTTCCTTCCGTATTCTACGGAAATACCTGTACGAGAAATATGGGGAAGAGGCTTCTAAACGGATTATTGCCACCGGAACCAAGGGCAGCTCCTTAGAGCAGATTTGCAAGGATAAGGGGTACCGCTTTCTGGAATTTCCTCTGAATATCGGAGGACGCTATACGGCTATAAGTAATGTAGGACTTCTTCCTATGGCAGTGGCAGGCATTGATATTCGCTCTCTGGTTCAGGGTGCAGCAGATATGCAGAGGCAGCTTCAAAAGGCTTCTTATGAAGAAAATTTGGCTTACCGCTATGCATGCCTTCGTAACATTCTATATAAGAAGGGTTACCGGGTTGAAATGCTGGCCAGCTTTGAACCAAGGTTCCGCTGGTTTTATAAATGGTGGATTCAGCTCTTTGCAGAAAGTGAGGGCAAGGATAATAAGGGAATACTGCCCATGGCGGGAGAGTTTTCAGAGGAGCTTCATTCTGTGGGACAATACATACAGGACGGAACCCCTATGATGCTGGAGACTTTCTTAGATGTGAAAAATCAACAGGAATCTCTGACAGTGGAAAAGGATTTTGTGGAGGACTTTTTTGGTTATCTGGACGGAAAAGATTTCCGGGACATTAACAGAGCGGCTTATCAGGCTACGGTGGCTGCGCACAGTGAGAAGCTGCCTTGCCTTACCCTGGAGCTGGACTCCCTGGACGCTTATCATTTCGGCCAGTTGTTCTACTTTTTCCAGTTTGCCTGCTATCTGTCCTGTAAAATCATGGGAGTCAATGCCTTTGACCAGCCGGGGGTAGAGGCCTACAAGGCCTATATGTTCAAGGCTTTGGGAAAAACAAAAAACTGAACCAGTCAGGACACTGGTCGGGGGACTCCCCTGCAGTGATTCCATAGTTACAATTTCAGGCTCCGGAAAGTGAACAGCCACTTTCCGGAGCCTGTTGTATGAGAAACGGTTTTCCGGTTATCCTTCCAAATAAAAGGGGTTCCTCCTCCCGGCCGCAGTCCGGGTCTTGATATATATAAGCCAGATAGCGGAAATATTACGAAAAAAGCCTTGGAAAAACATGTAAAAATAGTTGTTGACATACTTGACAAAACGTGATATAGTGAGAAATGCACTATTATGGCAAGTTATGCCTGGAAGTCTGTAAAAAGAGGACTTCCGCATAAATAAATTAAAACATACAAGGGGTGAAACGTCAATGGAGAAAAACAGAATCCGTTCCGTAACTAATGGTAAGAGTATGCGAATGACATACCAGCGCCAAAAAGAGGTTCTGGAGATGCCGAACCTGATTGAGGTTCAGAAAGATTCCTACCAGTGGTTCCTGGACGAAGGCTTAAATGAAGTATTTGAAGATATATCTCCTATCGCTGATTATAGCGGTAAATTAAGCTTGGAATTTATTGGCTTTACTTTGTGTGAGGAAGAGAGAAAGTATTCCATCGAAGAATGCAAAGAGAGAGATGCCACTTACGCTGCACCTTTAAAGGTAAAGGTGAGACTGCACAATAAAGAAAACGGCGAAATCACCACACATGAAATCTTCATGGGAGATTTACCGTTGATGACAGAGACAGGTACCTTTGTGATTAACGGAGCTGAGCGTGTTATTGTAAGCCAGCTTGTCCGCTCACCGGGTATCTATTATGCGATTGCACATGATAAACTGGGTAAAACCCTGTATTCCTGTACAGTTATCCCTAACAGGGGTGCTTGGCTGGAATACGAAACAGACTCCAATGACGTATTCTATGTACGTGTAGACAGAACCAGAAAAGTCCCTATCACTGTTTTGATTCGTGCCCTGGGAATCGGCACCAATGCAGAAATCTTAGATTTGTTTGGCGAAGAACCAAAGATATTAGCCAGCTTCACAAAGGATACTTCCGAGAACTACCAGGAAGGTCTGCTGGAGCTGTATAAGAAAATTCGCCCGGGTGAGCCCCTGGCTGTGGAAAGCGCAGAGAGCCTGATTACCAGCATGTTCTTTGACCCACGCCGTTACGACCTGGCGAAAGTGGGACGTTATAAATTTAATAAGAAATTACTCCTTCGTAACCGTATTGCGGGACATAAGCTTGCCGAGGAAGTCGTGGACGTAACAACAGGAGAGATTATGGCCGAAGCCGGTACCGTTGTGGATAAAGCCCTGGCGGACAAAATCCAGAATGCTGCGGTGCCATATGTCTGGATTCAGGCAGAGGAGCGCAATATCAAGGTGCTTTCCAGCATGGCGGTAGACATCCGGAACTTTGTAGATTTAAGCGAAGAGGAATTAAAGCAGTTAAATGTTACAGAGTTAGTATATTACCCTGTTCTTGCGAAAATTCTGGAAGAGAACCAGGATATAGAAGATATTAAGGAAGCCATCCATCAGGAAATTCATGAATTGATTCCGAAGCACATTACTAAGGAGGATATTCTGGCTTCTATTAACTACAATATGCATTTAGAGTACGGCCTGGGAGCAGACGATGATATTGACCACCTGGGCAACAGACGTATCCGTTCTGTAGGCGAGCTGCTTCAGAACCAGTACAGAATCGGTCTTTCCAGACTGGAAAGAGTGGTTCGTGAGAGAATGACAACTCAGGACTTAGAGGGAATTTCTCCCCAGTCTCTGATTAACATTAAGCCGGTAACAGCGGCAGTGAAGGAATTCTTCGGTTCCTCCCAGCTGTCTCAGTTCATGGACCAGAACAACCCTCTGGGTGAGCTGACCCACAAGAGACGTCTGTCTGCATTGGGACCCGGCGGTTTGTCCAGAGACCGTGCAGGATTCGAGGTTCGAGACGTACACTACTCCCATTACGGCAGAATGTGTCCTATCGAGACCCCTGAAGGTCCTAACATCGGTCTGATTAACTCTCTGGCTTCCTATGCCAGAATTAACGAATATGGATTTGTAGAGGCTCCTTACAGAAAGATTGATAAATCAGACCCCAAGAATCCAAGAGTTACCGATGAAGTAGTATATATGACTGCCGACGAGGAAGATAATTATCATGTGGCTCAGGCTAACGAGCCGCTGGATGCAGAAGGACATTTTGTTCATAAGAATGTATCCGGTCGTTACAGAGAAGAGACACAGGAGTACGAGCGTCATATGTTTGATTACATGGATGTGTCTCCTAAGATGGTGTTCTCTGTGGCTACCGCATTGATTCCTTTCCTGCAGAACGACGATGCTAACCGTGCCCTTATGGGTTCCAACATGCAGCGTCAGGCCGTGCCTCTTCTGACTACAGAGGCCCCGGTTGTGGGAACAGGTATGGAAGCTAAGGCAGCAGTGGACTCCGGTGTATGCGTGCTGGCTAAAAAGGCCGGTACTGTAGAGTGTGCAGCTTCCAAGGAAATTGTGATTAAGAATGACGACGGAACCAGAAGTGAATATCATCTGACCAAGTTCATGCGAAGCAACCAGAGCAACTGCTATAACCAGAGACCTATTGTGTTTAAAGGTGAGCATGTGGAAGCAGGTCAGGTAATTGCAGACGGTCCGTCTACCTCTAACGGAGAGCTGGCTTTAGGTAAAAACCCATTGATTGGATTTATGACCTGGGAAGGCTACAACTACGAGGATGCTGTTCTTTTAAGTGAAAGACTGGTTATGGATGATGTTTATACATCTGTCCATATTGAAGAATATGAAGCAGAAGCCAGAGATACCAAGCTGGGACCGGAAGAGATTACAAGAGACGTTCCGGGTGTGGGCGATGATGCGTTAAAAGATTTGGATGAAAGAGGTATCATCCGCATCGGTGCAGAAGTCCGGGCAGGAGATATTCTGGTTGGTAAGGTTACTCCTAAGGGAGAGACAGAGCTTACCGCAGAGGAAAGACTGCTGAGAGCGATTTTCGGTGAGAAGGCCAGAGAGGTAAGAGATACTTCCTTAAAGGTACCTCACGGCGAGTATGGTATTATTGTAGACGCCAAAGTATTTACCAGGGAAAACGGCGATGAGCTGTCTCCGGGCGTAAATGAGGCAGTGCGTATCTATATTGCCCAGAAGAGAAAGATTTCTGTAGGTGATAAGATGGCCGGCCGTCACGGAAACAAGGGTGTTGTTTCCAGAGTGCTTCCTGTGGAGGATATGCCTTTCCTGCCTAACGGACGTCCTCTGGACATCGTATTGAACCCCTTAGGCGTACCTTCCCGTATGAATATCGGACAGGTGCTGGAAATCCATTTGAGCCTTGCGGCCAAAGCCCTGGGATTCAATATTGCAACTCCGGTATTTGACGGCGCTAACGAGACAGACATCCAGGATACACTGGAGCTGGCAAATGATTATGTAAATACGGAAGATTTTGAAGAGTTCCGTGCAAAATATCAGGATACGTTAAGACCTGAGGTTATGCAGTTTTTGGATGAAAACAAGGCTCACAGAGAGCTGTGGAAGGGTGTTCCTATTTCCAGAGACGGTAAGGTAAGACTGAGAGACGGACGTACCGGCGAATATTTCGACAGCCCGGTAACCATCGGACACATGCACTATCTGAAGCTGCACCACCTGGTAGACGATAAGATTCACGCACGTTCTACAGGCCCATACTCTCTGGTTACACAGCAGCCTCTGGGTGGTAAAGCCCAGTTCGGCGGACAGCGTTTCGGAGAGATGGAGGTTTGGGCTCTGGAAGCATATGGCGCTTCCTACACCCTGCAGGAAATTCTGACGGTGAAGTCTGACGATGTGATTGGACGTGTGAAGACTTATGAAGCCATTATCAAAGGCGACAACATTCCGGAGCCTGGTATTCCGGAGTCCTTCAAGGTTCTCTTAAAAGAGCTTCAGTCCCTTGGATTGGACGTAAGAGTTCTGAGAGACGATATGACAGAAGTGGAAATCATGGAAAATATCGATTACGGCGATACAGACATGCGCCACATCATTGAAGGCGATTCCAGAGGAAGGGATGAAGAGGACTATGGCCGCCACGGTTTCTCCAAACAGGAATTTGAGGGAGAAGAGCTGGTGGATGTTGAGGAAGAACCGGAAGAAGAGGATGATGTATTCTTAGGTTTAGATGACACTCTTGAAGAAGAGGAATAGGAAAGGAGTCCACAATGCCAGAAACAGCAAACAAAGAGGTATATCAGCCGATGACCTTTGATGCCATTAAAATCGGGCTGGCATCCCCGGATAAAATCCGGGAATGGTCTCACGGTGAAGTGAAAAAACCCGAAACCATAAATTATAGAACCTTAAAACCAGAAAAGGACGGCCTTTTCTGCGAGAGGATTTTCGGACCCAGCAAGGACTGGGAGTGCCACTGCGGCAAGTATAAGAAAATCCGTTATAAAGGCGTAATCTGCGACAGGTGCGGCGTGGAAGTTACCAAGTCCTCTGTCCGCAGGGAGCGCATGGGACATATTGAGCTGGCGGCTCCTGTTTCCCATATCTGGTATTTTAAAGGAATTCCTTCCAGAATGGGATTGATACTGGACCTTTCTCCAAGAACTTTGGAGAAGGTACTGTATTTCGCCAACTATATCGTACTGGATGCAGGCACAACAGATTTGCAGTATAAGCAGGTACTTACAGAGAAGGAATACCAGGATGCCAGAGAGAAATACGGCGAGGAAGCCTTCAAGGTAGGTATGGGAGCAGAGGCTATCAAAGAGCTTCTGGAGGCCATTGACCTGGAAAGAGAATCTAAGGAGCTGAAGGCAGGTCTGAAGGATTCCACAGGACAGAAAAGAGCCCGCATCGTAAAACGTCTGGAAGTAGTGGAAGCATTCCGTGAATCCGGAAATCGTCCGGAGTGGATGATTATGACTGTGGTTCCGGTAATTCCTCCGGATTTACGTCCAATGGTACAGCTGGACGGCGGACGTTTTGCTACCTCTGACTTAAATGATTTATACAGAAGAATTATCAATAGAAATAACCGTTTGAAAAGACTGCTGGAGCTGGGTGCGCCGGACATTATTGTACGCAACGAGAAGAGAATGCTCCAGGAGGCTGTGGACGCCCTGATTGATAACGGACGCCGTGGCCGTCCGGTAACCGGCCCGGGTAACAGAGCTCTTAAATCTCTGTCCGATATGCTGAAGGGTAAATCCGGACGTTTCCGTCAGAACCTGCTGGGTAAGCGTGTTGACTATTCCGGACGTTCTGTTATCGTGGTAGGACCTGAGCTGAAGATTTACCAGTGCGGTCTTCCTAAGGAGATGGCTATCGAGCTGTTTAAGCCTTTTGTTATGAAAGAGCTGGTATCTAACGGTACGGCTCACAATATTAAAAACGCCAAGAAGATGGTAGAGAAGCTGGAGCCAGCGGTGTGGGATGTTCTGGAAGATGTAATTAAAGAGCATCCGGTTATGCTGAACCGAGCTCCTACCCTTCACAGACTGGGTATCCAGGCCTTTGAGCCTATCCTGGTAGAGGGTAAGGCAATCAAGCTGCATCCGTTGGTATGTACGGCTTTCAACGCTGACTTTGACGGTGACCAGATGGCTGTTCACCTTCCGCTTTCCGTGGAAGCTCAGGCAGAATGCCGCTTCCTGCTTCTGTCTCCCAATAACCTGCTGAAGCCTTCAGACGGAGGCCCTGTGGCCGTTCCTTCTCAGGATATGGTTTTGGGTGTTTATTATCTGACTCAGGAAAGACCGGGAAATAAGGGTGAGGGAAAAACCTTTAAGAGCGTAAATGAGGCTATCCTTGCATATGAAAACCAGGTAATTACTCTGCAGACCAAGATTAACGTTCACGTGGAAAAGGCCATGGCAGACGGAACTGTAGCTAAGGGAATTGTGCAGTCCACTTTGGGACGTCTTCTGTTTAACGAAATCCTTCCTCAGGATTTGGGATTTGTAGACAGAAGCATCCCCGGAAATGAGCTTCTTCCTGAGGTTGACTTCCTGGTTGGAAAGAAACAGTTGAAGAAGATTCTGGAAAAGGTTATCAACACCCACGGCGCAACTAAGACTGCAGAGGTTCTGGACCATATTAAGGCCATGGGATATAAATACTCCACAAGAGCGGCCATGACGGTTTCCATTTCCGATATGACTGTGCCGCCTCAGAAGCCTGAAATGATTCAGCAGGCCCAGGATACGGTTGACTTGATTACCAAGAACTTCAAGCGTGGTCTTATTACAGAGGAAGAGCGTTACAAAGAGGTTGTGGATACCTGGAAGAAGACTGACGATGCCCTTACTAAGGCACTGTTGGATGGTCTGGACAAGTACAATAACATCTTTATGATGGCCGACTCCGGTGCCCGTGGTTCTGATAAGCAGATCAAGCAGCTGGCCGGTATGCGTGGTTTGATGGCAGATACAACAGGTCACACCATTGAGCTTCCTATTAAGTCTAATTTCCGTGAAGGTCTGGACGTATTGGAGTACTTCATGTCTGCTCACGGTGCCCGTAAAGGTCTGTCCGATACGGCTCTGCGTACCGCTGACTCCGGTTACCTGACAAGACGTCTGGTAGATGTTTCCCAGGATTTGATTGTCCGGGAAGTAGACTGTTGCGACGGTAAGGATGAGATTCCGGGTATGTGGGTAAAGGCTTTTGCCGACGGAAAAGAAGAGATTGAAAGTCTTCAGGAGCGTATTACAGGACGTTTCTCCTGCGAGACAATTAAAGATAAAAATGGAAATGTGATTGTGAAGGCAAATCACATGATTACTCCGAAACGTGCCGCAAAAGTGGTGCAGGAAGGGGTAAAAGAGGATGGCAAACCTTATACAGCCGTGAAGATTCGTACAATTCTTACCTGTAAGTGTAAGATTGGTGTGTGCGCTAAGTGCTACGGTGCAAACATGGCTACCGGC
>CABSEJ010000055.1 GCA_902476765.1 uncultured Blautia sp. | reverse complement strand
CGGCAGCCGCTCTTATGGGCATGGAATGTGAAATCTTTATGGGAGAGGAAGATACCAAAAGACAGGCCTTAAACGTGTTCCGGATGGAGCTTTTGGGGGCTAAGGTACATGCTGTAACAAGTGGAACAGGCACTTTAAAGGATGCGGTAAATGAGGCTATGCGGGAATGGACCAGAAGGATGGAGGATACTCTTTATGTGCTGGGTTCTGTTATGGGCCCCCATCCCTTCCCTATGATGGTAAGGGATTTCCAGAAGGTTATCGGAGAAGAGATTAAGGAACAGCTAATGGCAAAAGAAGGCAGGCTGCCGGATGCAATCCTGGCCTGTGTGGGAGGTGGCAGCAATGCCATGGGAGCCTTCTACCCTTTTATCCGGGATGAGCAGGTACAGCTTATCGGCTGTGAGGCCGCAGGGCTGGGAATTGATACGGATAAAAATGCAGCCACCATGAGCTGCGGAAGCACGGGAATTTTCCACGGTATGAAATCTGTATTTTGCCAGGACCAGTACGGACAGATAGCTCCGGTGTATTCCATTTCCGCAGGACTGGATTATCCGGGAATCGGTCCGGAACACGCCTATTTGGCAGAGATTGGCCGGGCGGTGTATGTGCCGGTAACAGACCGGGAGGCAGTGGAGGCCTTTGAATATCTCTCCAGAACAGAGGGAATCATTCCCGCCATAGAGAGCGCCCATGCAGTGGCTTACGCCAGAAAGCTGGCTCCCACCATGGATAAAGATAAGATTATGGTAGTAAATCTTTCAGGAAGAGGCGACAAGGATGTGGCCGCAATAGCAAGATACAGAGGAGTGGAGATATATGAGTAGGATTACAGAAGCATTTCAGGATAAAAAAGCCTTTATACCTTTTGTCACAGCAGGAGACCCTTCCCTGGAGGTGACAGAAAAACTGCTTTATGCCATGGACCAGGCAGGAGCGGATGTTATAGAAATCGGGATTCCTTTTTCTGACCCCACGGCGGAAGGCCCGGTGATACAGGAGGCCAACGAAAGGGCCTTAAAAGCCGGCTGTACCACGGACAAGCTTTTTGATATGCTGGCCCGGGCAAAAGAAAAGGTGAAAGCCCCTATGGTTTTTCTTACTTACTTAAATCCTATTTTTACTTATGGCAAGGAAAAATTTATGGAAAAATGCAGGGCCTGCGGTATAGAAGGCCTGATTGTGCCGGATATGCCCTTTGAGGAAAAAGAGGAACTGGCAGGGGTGTGCCGGGAATACGGCATTGATATTATTTCTCTCATTGCACCTACCTCCAGAGAGCGGATTGCCATGATAGCAAGAGAGGCCCAGGGCTACATTTACTGTGTATCCTCTCTGGGTGTTACGGGAGTCAGGAGCCAGATTACCACGGACATCGGAAAAATGGTGGAAGAGGTGAGGAAGGTTACAAAAGTTCCCTGTGCTGTAGGCTTTGGAATTTCCACTCCAGAACAGGCCCGGGAGATGGCAGGGCTTTCCGACGGAGCAATTGTAGGCAGCGCTATTGTGAAGATTATAGGAGAATATGGAGATGCCTGTGTCCCTTATGTGGCAGATTATGTAAAAAAAATGAAAGAGGCCGTGGACTGCAGTGCAAAATGATGTTAAAAGTTTATCAAAACCTATTGAAAAATCAGGGAAAACAAGGTAAAATTAAACTCGGCAGAAATTGGTTTTGCTTATGTATCGTGATGAAGGAAACCAAGAGGTGATTTCTGCATATGTGCCGGATGAAACACAGTATTAGTGCAGAAATCCCGGTAAACGGCAAAGAAAGACAGCAAAATCCCGGTTCAAAAGAAAGGGAGGAATGCTGTCTGTATTTGCCGTAAAAAATATAAAAAATGGAGGGCTGATTCATGAGTAGTACAGCACAAAGCTTAGCAAGTAAGAGAATTGCTTCTTTACTTGATGAGAACAGTTTTGTTGAAATCGGCGGTTATGTAACAGCAAGAAATACAGATTTCAACTTATCTGAAAAAGAAACACCGGCAGATGGCGTCATCACCGGATACGGCGTGATTGACGGAAGCCTGGTTTATGTGTACAGCCAGGATGCTTCCGTGTTAAACGGCTCTATCGGTGAGATGCATGCGAAAAAAATCGTAAATCTGTACGACCTGGCGATGAAGACAGGTGCGCCGGTTATCGGTCTTGTGGACTGTGCGGGACTGAGACTGCAGGAGGCCACTGACGCTTTAAATGCCTTTGGCGAAATTTACACAAAGCAGGTAATGGCTTCCGGTGTGATTCCTCAGATTACAGGGATTTTTGGAACCTGCGGCGGCGGTCTGGCCGTTGTGCCCGCTCTTACCGATTTTACTTTTATGGAGGAGAAGAAGGGAAGACTTTTTGTCAATGCTCCTAACGCATTAGAGGGAAATGAAATTTCAAAATGCGACACCTCCAGCGCAGCATACCAGAGCCAGAATGCAGGTCTGGTAGACGTACTGGGAAGCGAAGAAGAAATTCTGGCTCAGATGAGAGAGCTGGTATCCCTGCTTCCTTCTAACTATGAGGACAATTCCGCTTATGTGGAATGTACCGATGATTTGAACAGAGTATGCCCGGATTTGGCAAACTGCGTGGGAGATACCTCCATCGCTCTTTCCCAGATTGGGGATAACAACGAATTCTTCGAGGTAAAAGCAGCTTACGCTAAGGATATGGTTACCGGTTTTATCCGCTTAAACGGAGCTACTGTAGGCTGTGTGGCAAACAGAAGTGAAATTTATAACGAAGAAGGCGAGAAGACAGACAGCTTTGACAATGTACTGTCTGCAAGAGGATGCAAGAAAGCGGCAGAATTTGTGAAATTCTGTGATGCATTTGACATTCCGGTTCTCACTCTTACAAATGTTAAAGGATATAAGGCTACCAAGTGTTCTGAGGCCAATATAGCAAGAAATGCAGCAGAGCTTACCAACGCCTTTATCAGCGCAACCGTTCCAAAGGTCAACGTAGTAATCGGAGAGGCTTTCGGAAGCGCATATCTGACTATGAACAGCAAATCTACAGGAGCTGACATGGTATATGCATGGCCAAGCGCTCAGATTGGTATGATGGACGCTAAGCTGGCAGCTAAGATTATGTATGCAGATGCTGACGTTAATACTATTAACGAGAAAGCTGCTGAGTATGCAATGCTGCAGTCCAGCGCTGTATCTGCTGCAAGAAGAGGCTATGTTGACACGATTATCGAGGCTGAGGATACCAGAAAATATGTGATTGGTGCTTTTGAGATGTTATTCACAAAGAGAGAGAATCGTCCAGACAAAAAACACGGCACGGTTTAAGCGAGGTGAGGCATATGAAGCATACATGGAAAAAATTAGGTGGATTAGTATCAATCGGAGTTCTTGCACTTTCGCTGTCAGCCTGCGGTTCAGATGAAGAGGGAATCAACGCTACTGTGATGGAGAACCTGTATATGACTACCACAGGCACTGTTGAAACTCTGGTGGCCTACGATGCGGCTACTATGGAGCAGGCCATAGAAGAAAATCCGGGTATGGATGACTTTACAAAGGCAGCCTTTACTTCCTGGATGGATTCTCAGGAAGAGCTGGGAGCTTATGTTGGGTATGAAGACGTTGCACCGGAGGACGCAGTGAAGAAAGACGGCACCAATTATGTGGTGGAGCTGGACGGAACCTTCGAAAACGGAGCTGCAGAAATCGAAATGGTTTACGATATGAAACTGCAGCCGGAAAGTATTGGCTTCAGTAAGGTTTACACTACTGCTGAGAAACTGCAGTCAGCCGGCATGAATACCGTAGTAGGTCTGGGAACTGTGTTTGTTATCCTGGTGTTCCTGACGTTCGTTATTTCTCTTCTGAAATACGTTCCGGTTTGGGTGGATTCCTTCGGAAAGAAGAAAAACCAGGAACCGGCTCCTGTACCAGTACCTGCGGCTCCTGCACCTGCTGAGCCTGTGGAAGAGGAGGAGCTGGCAGACGACGGAGCCCTGGTGGCAGTGATTGCGGCAGCTATTGCAGCTTCCGAAAACATGTCAACGGACGGATTTGTAGTGCGCTCTATCAGAAAATCAAAGAAAAACAATTGGCGATAGAATAAGTCATAGGAGGATATAAATATGAAATCTTATACAATCACAGTAAATGGCGTTGCATATGACGTAACAGTAGAAGAGGGCGCAGGAAGCCCTGCTCCTGCAGCAGCCCCTAAGGCAGCTCCAAAAGCAGCCCCCAAGGCAGCTCCAGCAGCAAAACCTGCAGCAGCGGCTGCAGCCGGAGCAATTGAAGTAAAAGCATCTGTACCAGGTAAGGTTTGCAAGGTAGAGGCAAATGTAGGCCAGGCTGTAAAGGCCGGTGATGCAATCGTGGTTCTGGAAGCTATGAAGATGGAAATTCCTGTTGTAGCTCCTCAGGACGGAACTGTTGCAGGTATCAATGTGGCAGTAGGCGATTCTGTGGAAAACGGTGACGTACTGGCATCCATGAACTAGAATTTGCATACGCCGTGTAAATTCCCAATGGCAGGCAAACGCCTGCGAGAAAACAACAGAAGAACTTTACAGGGTTTTCTGTTGTCCTGAATAAATAAATGGGAGGTAAAAAAATGACTAACATTGCAGATGTAGTGTCAAACCTGATTGGGCAGACAGCTTTTATGAATCTGACAGTGGGAAATCTGATAATGATTTTAGTGGCCTTTATCTTTTTGTTCCTGGCTATTAAAATGGGATTTGAACCACTTCTGCTTGTGCCCATTGCGTTTGGTATGCTTTTAGTAAATATCTATCCGGATATTATGGCCAGTGCGGAGGAGACCTCTAACGGCGTGGCCGGACTTCTCCATATCTTCTATATCCTGGATGAGTGGAGCGTGCTTCCGTCCCTGATTTTCCTGGGTGTAGGCGCCATGACCGATTTCGGTCCTCTGATTGCCAATCCCAAGAGTTTCCTTATGGGTGCGGCTGCACAGTTGGGTATCTATGTAGCTTATTTCCTGGCAATCTTCATGGGATTCAACGGAAAGGCTGCTGCAGCTATTTCCATTATCGGAGGAGCTGACGGACCTACCTCTATTTTCCTGGCAGGTAAACTGGGACAGTCAGGACTTATGGGTGCTATTGCGGTGGCCGCATATTCCTACATGTCTCTGGTGCCGATTATTCAGCCACCGATTATGAAACTCCTTACAACAGAAGAGGAGAGAAAGATTAAGATGGAGCAGCTTCGTCCGGTTTCCAAGCTGGAAAAGATTCTGTTCCCAATCGTTATTACAGTTGTTGTTTGTCTGATTCTGCCTACAACAGCGCCTCTGGTAGGTATGCTGATGCTTGGTAACCTGTTCCGTGAATCCGGTGTGGTTAAGCAGTTGAGAGACAGCTTCCAATGCCCTGATGTATATCGTAGTTATCCTTCTGGGAACCTCTGTAGGTGCTTCTACAAGTGCAGAGGCTTTCTTAAAGATGGATACTATCAAGATTGTAATCCTGGGTCTGGTAGCTTTTGCATTCGGTACAGCAGGAGGCGTTCTCCTTGGAAAACTGATGTGCAAGCTGACACATGGCAAGATAAACCCACTGATTGGTTCTGCAGGTGTATCTGCAGTTCCTATGGCTGCCCGTGTATCCCAGAAGGTGGGAGCTGAGGCAGACCCCACCAACTTCCTGCTGATGCATGCAATGGGACCAAACGTTGCAGGTGTTATCGGTACGGCCGTTGCGGCAGGAACATTTATGGCTATCTTTGGTGTATAAAGCCATAGAGTGAATAAAAATGGAGGAAAAAAAGATGGCAGAAGTAGTAAAAAAACCTATTAAAATTACTGAAACAATTCTGCGTGACGCACACCAGTCTCTGATTGCAACAAGAATGACCACAGAGCAGATGCTGCCAATCGTAGATAAACTGGATAAAGTGGGCTATCATTCCGTAGAGTGCTGGGGCGGCGCTACCTTTGACGCTTCTCTTCGTTTCTTAAAGGAAGACCCATGGGAAAGACTGCGTAAGTTCCGTGACGGCTTTAAAAATACAAAGCTGCAGATGCTGTTCAGAGGACAGAATATTCTGGGCTACCGTCCTTACGCAGACGATGTAGTAGAATACTTTGTACAGAAGTCCGTTGCAAACGGTATTGACATTATCCGTATTTTTGACTGTATGAATGATTTGAGAAATCTTCAGACAGCTGTAAAAGCAGCTAACAAGGAGAAAGGACATGCACAGGTTGCCCTGTCCTATACTTTGGGAGATGCTTACACTCTGGATTACTGGGTAGACATGGCTAAGAAGGTAGAGGATATGGGTGCAAATTCTATTTGTATCAAGGATATGGCAGGTCTTCTTCTTCCTTATGCAGCCACAGAGCTGGTAACAGCCCTGAAGGAAGCCGTGGATATTCCTATCCAGCTTCACACCCACTACACTTCAGGCGTGGCTTCCATGACCTATTTAAAGGCTGTAGAGGCAGGTGTGGACGTAATTGACACCGCTATGTCTCCGTTTGCTCTGGGTACTTCCCAGCCGGCTACAGAGGTTATGGTGGAAACTTTCAAAGGAACACCTTATGACACTGGCTTTGATCAGCAGCTTCTGGCTGAAATCGCAGATTACTTCCGTCCTATCCGTGATGAGGCCCTGGATTCCGGACTGCTGAATCCAAAGAACCTGGGCGTAAACATTAAGACTCTGCTGTATCAGGTACCGGGCGGTATGCTGTCCAACCTGACCTCTCAGTTAAAAGAGCAGCATGCAGAGGACAAGTTCTACGATGTTCTGGAAGAAGTTCCGAGAGTAAGAAAAGCCCTGGGCGAGCCTCCGTTGGTTACACCTTCTTCCCAGATTGTGGGAACACAGGCCGTGTTCAACGTAATCATGGGCGAACGCTACAAAATGGTTACAAAGGAAACCAAGGATGTGTTAAGCGGCAAATATGGCGCTACCGTAAAGCCGTTTGACCCGGAAGTGCAGAAGAAATGTATCGGAGACGCAGAAGTTATCACCTGCCGTCCTGCAGATTTGATTCAGCCTGAGCTGGATACTCTGAGACAGGAGATGGCTCAGTGGTCTGAGCAGGAAGAGGATGTATTGTCCTATGCTCTGTTCCCACAGGTGGCTACAGACTTCTTTAAATACAGAGAAGCACAGCAGACAAAGGTAGACCCGAAAGAAGCAGACACAGAAAACGGAGCATATCCGGTATAATAAAAAAGATAAGAAAAGAGATAAGAAGAGAGAGGGAGTTCGGATTTTATATCTGGGCTTCTTCTTTTTAAAATGGTGCAAGGTTTTCAATCCTCTATCTGGATAAAGGAAGATTTTTTCATGATTTTTTTGCTGAAACTTTCCGGATTTTGTGCTATGATAGACCATGGGGCTGTTGCATTAAATATATATTAGGAATATTTATACATTTTATGCGAATTTGTCGAGTATAGCTTTGAGACTTTGGGCTCAAAGCGACGCAGACTGAGCAATAAAATGTATAAATATTCTTAAATTCATCTTAATGCCACAGCCCCATGTCAAAGAATAAACAAAGAGGGGATGGACATGGACAACACGGAACATTTACTCAGCAGAATAAACAGACAATATCAAAGCTTTAGCAAAGGCCAGAAAAAGCTGGCTTCTTATATTGTAGATAATTATGATAAAGCGGCTTTTTTTACGGCGGCTAAGCTGGGAGAAACAGTAGGAGTCAGTGAATCCACAGTAGTGAGATTTGCCATTCACCTGGGTTACAAAGGGTATCCGGAATTTCAGAAGGTTTTAGAAGAACTGGTAAGGAATAAACTGAATTCTATCCAGAGAATGGAGGTTACTTATGGCAAGGTGCCCCAGTCGGAAATACTGGATACGGTGCTTCACTCGGATATTGATAAAATTAAGCTGACTTTGGAGGGAATTGACCACCAGGCCTTTGAGCAGGCTATTGAAACTCTTTTGGAGGCCAGGGACATTTATATTGTGGGAATCAGAAGCTGCGCCCCTCTTGCTGATTTTATGGGATTTTATTTTAATTTGATTTTTGACCATGTGCGCCTGTTAAATACCAGCAATTCCAGTGAGCTTTTTGAGCAGATGATACACATAGGGGAAAAAGATGTGATTATCGGTATCAGTTTCCCCAGATACTCTATGCGAACCCTGAAAGCTCTGGAATTTGCAAATAACCGAAAGGCTAAGGTTATCACTCTTACAGACAGTATCCATTCTCCCATCAGTCTCTATTCCTCCTGTAATCTTATAGCTAGAAGCGATATGGCATCCATCGTGGATTCCCTTGTGGCGCCTCTTAGCGTAGTCAATGCTTTGGTGGTGGCGCTTAGTATGAGAAAGCAGTCTGAGGTGGTGGAGACGCTGGAATCTCTGGAAAAAATATGGGACGAATATCAGGTGTATAACAGTGATGAAATCAATCTGGCAGACAGTGACGATATTCAGCTGCTGGAGCCCAGGACAGAATGAAATAACAGTCCCGGGATGAAAGGAGTTTTTTGTGGCAAAAATACTGATTATCGGAGGCGGTGGGGCAGGAATGGCTGCTGCCGTTTTTCTTGGAAGGAAAGGGCATGAGGTTCATGTTTTTGAAAAAAATGAGAAACTGGGAAAAAAGCTGTTTATTACGGGAAAGGGCAGATGTAATCTGACAAATTCCTGCGACCAGGAGACATTTTTTAAATCAGCGGTTTCTAATCCTAAGTTTCTTTACAGCGCTTTTTACGGATTTACCAACCAGGATGCGATTGCCTTTTTTCAGGAACTGGGATTAGAGGTGAAGGAAGAGCGGGGCGGAAGAATTTTTCCTGTTTCCGACCATTCCTCTGATGTGATTCGTGTTCTGGAAAAAGAGATGGAGCGCTGCCATGTAAAGGTTTATCTGAAAACCCAGGTGAAGGAACTGTTGCTGGAACCTGCCCGGGAAGGGACCAGGGTGACAGGGATAAGACTTCAGGATGGAGCAGCAATAAAGGGAGACAAGGTAATTGTTGCCACCGGAGGATATTCCTACCAGGCTACCGGTTCAACGGGAGACGGCTATCTTTTTGCCCGACAGGCAGGGCTTCAGGTAAGCCCCCTGTTTCCGGCGCTGGTGCCGCTGGAGACCAGAGAGGAGTATGTGACAGCTCTTCAGGGATTGGCTTTGAAAAATGTGGAGCTTACCATAAAAGACGGAAAAAAGGTTTTGTACCAGGACTTCGGGGAGCTTTTGTTTACCCATTTCGGAATTTCCGGCCCTCTGGTCCTTTCTGCCAGCTCCTATGTGGGCAAGCGGCTGGCAAAGAAAACTCTGGAGGGATACATTGATTTAAAACCCGCTCTCTCCCTGCAGCAGTTAGACACTCGGCTTCTGCGGGATTTTGAAGCTGCCCCCAATAAGGAGTTTAAGAACGTACTAAATGGCTGGTTCCCCGCAAAGCTGTATCCGGTTATGCTGGAGCTGGGAGGAATTCCGCCTAAAAAGAAAGTAAATGAAATCACCAGAGAGGAAAGACGGATTTTTCTGGAAAAGGTGAAAAACTTTCCTCTTACCATTACGGGAACCAGAGATTTCAGGGAGGCTATCATTACCCAGGGCGGTGTGCAGGTGAAGGAAATCAATCCTAAGACCATGGAAACCCGGCAGGTGAAGGACTTATATTTTATCGGAGAGGTTCTGGATTTAGATGCTGTCACAGGAGGCTTTAATCTGCAGATAGCCTGGTCCACTGCAAAAGCGGCGGCAGAGTTTATTTCTGCGGGCAACGACCCAAGCGGACATGTCGGCATGTCCATTTAGCGGTACTGTGTGTCGGTGGCACATGCTTAGCGCTGACCGAAGTGGAACGCAGACCTGCCCGGCCATCTGAAAAAACAGAAAACGGAAGGTAGAAGGGCCGAAATTTTCCGGCCAAAAGCATAGAAGGAGCAGAAATATGTCAGTAAATATTGCAATCGACGGGCCGGCAGGAGCCGGTAAAAGTACCATAGCTAAAGCTGTGGCCAGGGAATTGAAATTTATTTATGTGGATACAGGTGCTATGTACAGGGCCATGGCCCTGTATTTAATACGCCAGGGAATTTCTCCTTCCCAGAAGGAAGAGATGGAAGAAGCCTGCCGCAGAGCAGACATTTCTATTGTGTATGAGAAGGGACTGCAGCAGGTCATACTAAATGGTGAGAATGTAACCGGACAGCTTCGCAGTGAAGAAGTGGGAAATATGGCTTCTGTCAGCTCTGCAAATCCTGCTATCCGCCGGAAGCTGGTGGAACTGCAGCGGAATCTGGCTGACAGGGAAAACGTAGTGATGGACGGAAGAGACATAGGAACTTGTGTGCTTCCCCATGCGGATGTCAAAATATATCTGACCGCCAGTGTAAAGACCAGAGCCATGAGAAGATATAAAGAACTTATAGAAAAAGGAATTTCCTGCGCCCTGGAGGAGATAGAAGCAGATATTCAGGACAGGGATGAGAGAGACATGAGCAGAAATGTTTCTCCTTTAAAGCGGGCGGAGGACGCTGTTCTTTTGGATTCCTCTCATATGAATATAGAGGAAGTGAAGACGGAGATTCTCCGGTTGTACCGGGAAGCCTGCAGTTGAACAAGAGAGGGGAAAAATCTTATGGAAGTAAAGGTAGCCAAAACCGCAGGGTTCTGTTTCGGGGTAAAGCGGGCTGTGGAAAAAGCCTATGAGGTGGCCGGGGAAAAGAAACAAAAGGTCTATACCTACGGGCCCATTATCCACAACGAGGAAGTAGTGGAAGATTTGAGGAAAATGGGCGTGGAGGTGCTGGAATCTCAGGAAGAGTTGGAATCCCTTTTAGAGGGAACGGTCATTATCCGTTCTCATGGTGTGCCCGCCAGTATTTACCGGCTTTTGGAGGAAAAAAATCTGGATTATGTGGATGTTACCTGTCCCTTTGTATTGAAGATTCACAGGATTGTGGAGCGGGAAAGCAAAGCCGGCAGACATATTGTGATTATAGGCAATGCCAGCCATCCGGAGGTGGCCGGTATCCGGGGATGGTGCAAGGGAGAGTCCACGGTAATCAGGACTCCTGAAGAAGCCAGGGCTTTTTTGTCGGAGGAACACGAAAAATTGTGTATTGTGTCCCAAACGACATTTAATTACAATAATTTTCAAGAAATAGTTGAAATTTTGGACGAAAAGGGTTATGATAGACTTGTTTTAAATACGATTTGCAACGCTACCCAGGACAGACAGTCCGAGGCGGAGGAAATCGCAAAACAGGTAGACGCCATGATTGTCGTAGGTGGCAGACATAGCTCGAATACCCAGAAGCTTTATGAAATATGTAAAAGGGAATGTAAAAATACTTACTATATACAAACACTTGCAGACTTGGATTCTGAAAGTTTTCAATCCGTTCAATGTGTAGGTATTACAGCAGGGGCGTCAACCCCAAATAAAATAATTGAGGAGGTTTCAAAACATGTCAGAATTAAGTTTTGAACAGATGCTGGATGAAACATTTAAAACAATCAGAAATGGAGAGGTAGTCGAAGGAAGAGTTATCGACGTCAAAGAAGATGAGATTATCTTAAACATTGACTATAAAGCAGACGGTATCATTACCAGAAGTGAATATTCAAATGACCAGAACTTAGACCTGAGAACCGTGGTTCATCCGGGAGATACAATGGAGGCTAAAGTATTAAAGCTCAACGACGGAGACGGTCAGGTGCTTCTCACTTATAAGAGACTGGCTGCCGACAAGGGCAATAAGAGACTGGAAGAAGCTTTTGAGAATAAAGAAGTTCTCACCGCAAAGGTTACCCAGGTTCTGGACGGCGGTTTAAGCGTTGTCATCGACGAGGCCAGAGTGTTCATTCCTGCAAGTCTGGTTTCCGATACTTATGAGAAAGATTTAACAAAATATCAGGACCAGGAAATCGAATTTGTGATTACAGAGTTTAATCCCAGAAGACGTCGTGTCATCGGTGACAGAAAGCAGCTTTTGGTTGCTAAGAAAGAAGAGATGAGAAAAGAACTCTTCGAGAGAATCCATCCCGGTGACGTGGTGGAAGGAACCATTAAGAATGTAACAGATTTCGGTGCCTTTATTGATTTAGGAGGAGCTGACGGTCTGCTTCACATCTCCGAGATGTCATGGGGCAGAGTGGAAAATCCTAAGAAGGTATTTAAGGCAGGCGAGAAACTGCAGGTTCTTGTAAAAGAGATTAACGGAGAGAAGATTGCTCTCAGCCTGAAGTTCGAAGACCAGAATCCATGGCTGACTGCAGCAGAAAAATATGCAGTAGGAAATGTGGTAGAAGGAAAGATTGCCCGTATGACAGATTTCGGTGCATTTATTGAGCTGGAGCCAGGCGTAGACGCCCTTCTTCATGTGTCTCAGATTTCCAGAGCACATGTTGACAAACCTGCAGATGTGTTGAAGGTAGGTCAGGAAGTAAGCGCAAAGGTTGTGGACTTTAATGAGGCAGAGAAGAAAATCAGTCTGAGCATGAAGGTGCTGGAGCCGGCTAAGGAGGAGGCACCTGCAGAGGACGCAGTAGAAGAAGCTTCTGAGGAGTAAGAAATCAGAGGAAGAGCAGACATTCCTTTCATAAAAAGAGCTGTCCCGGATTAAGGGGCAGCTCTTTTTGTAAATGGGCCTTGTTTTGCAGATAGTCAAATACCAAAATCTGTTTGCCTATATACCAGATAAGGGATTGGCTGAAGGCTTTATCTGCAAAGCTCTTTGCATATCTGGCTGAGATATGTTTTCAGAATTTCAGAACAAGTATCCTGAAAAGGCCAGGCGGTGTAAGCTTCTCTGCTGTCCACAGTTTCCCGCAGAGGCGGCAGCGAACTGTCCGGCATTAGGGAAGAACAGGGAAGAGATACAAAGGTGCCTGTATACTTTCGATAGCAGTTGGAGGCTTTGGCTTTTTCCCTTCTGGATGGATCTATGTATACAGCCACACTTTTATGGACGGCCTGGTCTTCCAGAGGAAGATAATAGTAGTTCCGGTAATCAGGATAAAAATATTTTAAGGTACCTTCGTAGAGAGGTATTTTTATTTTCACCTTTTTTCCCTCCACCACTGTGTAGAGATGGTTTTGTCCTGCAGAAAGCCTGGCGGGGATAGGAGCAGGAAGCTCCAGTTCAAAAAGCAGGCAGCGTATAGTAAACCCTTCCAGAGTTTTTTCCTGAATTTCCCTGTTTTCCAGGACTTGAAACTTCCCCTGCGTCAGTTGTCCCAGCCGTCCAAGAGGAAGAATGGACAGCATTCCTTTTAAATCGTCAAAATTGTGCAGTAAAAGCAGTTTTAAAAGCTTAGAAGAGGAAGTTGTCGCATAATTTTGATAAATTTTTATCATTTCTTTGCCGGACAACAGGTCTTTTCTGGCATATCCTACCAGTTCCTCAAATGTTTTTTGCCGGTGGTCAGGCATTTGCCGGAAAAATCCGGAAAAGTCCTTTAGCTTGCGGTATAAATCAGTTTGTGCCATGAAGGGCAATGGGTTTTCCATTTGGTGCTGGCTGTAACGGTGGGTCAGATAGGGAATATCAAAGGAAGAACCGTTAAAGTGGACCAGGTGCTTTTTGCCCTTCAGAAGCTGTGAGAAAGCCTGCAAAACAGCTTGTTCCTCCCGGTCATCGTTTTTTTCCGCCAGAAACTGGATAATCTCTATAGAATCCGTGGCTTGGGACTTATAAAGGGCGCCGATAAGAAAGACACGGCTTTTCCGGGGGCTTAGTCCTGTGGTTTCTATATCAAAAAATACCGTATCTTCAAAAGGACAGTCCTGTGGGAATAGGGATATACACAGGTCTGTGGGATTTTCACAAAGATAAGTTTTATTTGTTATCATTTTAACAAAATCCTTTCTGATTGTATCGAAAATAATACGAAAAATGCATAAATTATTCTAGTGATTTCCGAAAAAAAATGTTATATTATATAACGGAGGAGAAAATATGGATTATGAAATAGCAGGAGTATCTTTATATTATATCATAAGCTGGTTTTTTATCTACAGTTTTTTGGGATGGGTATGGGAGTCAGCTTATGTGTCTGTGAAGAAAAGAAAGCTTGTAAACAGGGGCTTTATAAACGGTCCCCTCTGTACGATTTACGGGGCGGGAGCTATGTGTGTTTACCTGTTTCTTCGGCCGGTGGAAGAAAACCCGGCGCTTTTATATGTGGGAGGAGTTGTTTTGGCTACCTTGCTGGAATACATAACCGGGTGGCTGATGGAGCGTATTTTCCATACCAGGTGGTGGGATTACAGCAATCAGAAATATAACCTCCACGGATACATATGCCTTACCTCGTCCCTGGCTTGGGGCGGTTTTACCCTTCTGCTGTTTTATGTATTACAGCCATTTGTCTCCTGGATTACAAGTCTGTATCCCGTGAACATTGGAAAAATATTAGACGGGATTATCGCTGTTCTGTATGCAGTGGATTTCTCCACATCAGCTTTTGCGGCCTTCGACCTTTCCAAAACTTTCGAAAAGGCAGAGGATATGCTGGAGGAGCTGGCACTATATCTGCAGAGTACCAAACTGTATGAAACAAGGGAAGAAATCCGCAGTAAGCTGGAAGCTACGCCGGGGTATGTGAAATACCAGGATGGCAGGGAACGATTGGCCATGAAAAAGCAGGAGCTGCTGGACCGATTTGAAGTCAGAAGAAAAGAAGGACTTCTTCCGGATAGGGAATCCTACGGAAAGATGCGGCAGGAGCTGGAACAGCGAATGGATGAATTCACGGAGAAGTGGATGGAATTAAGGAAAAAACAGAATGTAATCAAAAAACGTATGGTCTATGCGTATCCTGACTTGAAGAAACATTTTCAGCAGTACAGAGAAAAACATCAGGAGAAAAGGGCCAAAGAAGAATAATCAGGCGCATCCCGTCTGATTATCATAGATAAAGGAGGGACTAGAATATGGCGTTTTTAACCTTTAGGGGTGGTGTTCATCCTTATGACGGAAAAGAACTGTCAAAAGAAAAGCCTGTCCGGGAGCTGCTTCCCGGTAAAGAGCTGGTTTATCCCTTGTCACAGCACATCGGGGCTCCGGCTAAACCGGTAGTGGCAAAGGGGGATAAAGTTCTGGCGGGACAGGTGATTGCAGAAATGGGCGGCTTTGTTTCTGCTCCTATTCATGCTTCCGTTTCCGGAACCGTGAAGGAATTGAAAAAAGTCAGAAATAATGTGGGGGCCATGGTAGATGCTATTGTCATTGAAAATGATGAAAAGTATGAAACCGTGGAGTTTCAGAAGGCAGACTCTCTGGACGCACTGTCTAAGGAGGAGATTATCAGCCGGATTAAAGACGGCGGCGTGGTTGGTATGGGAGGCGCCGGCTTTCCCACCCATGTAAAGCTGTCTCCTAAGGAGCCGGAGAAAATTGAGTATGTATTGGTAAACGGGGCTGAATGTGAGCCTTACCTGACTTCAGATTACAGACGTATGCTGGAACAGCCGGATTGGATTATCGGCGGACTGAAGTGTATTCTGAAGCTGTTTGATAATGCCAAGGGCTACATATGTATTGAAGATAATAAGCCGGACTGTATCACAAAGATGACAGAGCTGGTAAAGGACGAGCCCAGAATCCAGGTAAGCACCCTGAAAACCAAGTATCCACAGGGGGCAGAGCGCTGCCTTATCAATGCGGTCAGCGGAAGAGAGATAAATTCCTCTATGCTGCCGGCAGACGCAGGCTGTGTTGTGGATAATATCGATACGGTGTGCGCCATTTACCGGGCAGTTATGTGGGGAGAGCCTGTGATGGACCGTATTGTTACCGTAACAGGAGATGCTGTGGCAGACCCTTCTAACTTCCAGACCAGAGTGGGAACCTGTTTTGCAGAACTTCTGGAAGCGGCGGGAGGTCTGAAGAATCCGGCGGAAAAAATTATTTCCGGCGGTCCCATGATGGGCTTTGCTATGTTTGATTACCACGTTCCGGTGGTAAAAACCTCCTCGGCTATGCTGTGCATGACAAAGGATGAGGTTTCCGCCGCAGAACCCACTGCCTGCATCAATTGCGGAAGATGTGTCAGTGCCTGTCCGGCAAGGCTGGTTCCTTCCAGATTGGCTACCTATTCTGAACATGGGCAGGAAGAACTGTTCGTAAAGTATGATGGAATGGAATGTGTGGAGTGCGGTTGCTGCAGCTATGTCTGTCCGGCAAAACGGCCTCTGACACAGTCTATGCGTTCCATGCGGAAAATTGTTCTGGCAAACCGCAGAAAACCGAAATAGGAGGAGAAAGTCATGAGTGAATTATTACATGTATCATCTTCCCCTCATGTCAGGTCGAAGGTGGACACCAGCAGTATTATGCTTACGGTTATCCTGGCGTTGCTGCCGGCAGCATTATTCGGAGTTTATAATTTCGGACCAAACGCCCTTCTGCTGATTCTGGTAACTATTGCCACCTGTGTGGCCACAGAAGGGATTTATGAAAAAATCGTACATAAAAAACTTACCATAAAAGACTACAGCGCTGTGGTAACAGGACTTTTACTGGCCCTGAACCTGCCGCCGAAGGCCCCCTGGTGGATTGCCGTAATAGGCGGAGTGTTTGCTATTTTAGTGGTGAAGCAGCTTTTTGGCGGTCTGGGCCAGAATATTATGAACCCGGCTCTGGGAGCCAGATGCTTCCTGCTGATTTCCTTTACCGGAAGAATGACAGACTTTACGGTACCCGGAAGCGCCTGGGGAAATATTGTGGACACAGTGTCCGGTGCAACTCCTCTTGCAGCTATGAAGGCAGGAGAGAGTGTGGATCTGCTGAGTCTGTTTATCGGAAACGTGCAGGGAACTATCGGAGAGACTTCTGCACTGGCTATTTTAATCGGCGCAGCCATTCTGCTGGCCAGAGGCATTATTGATGTGAGAGTTCCTTTAACTTATATCGGCACTTTTGCTGTGTTTGTGCTTATCTTTGGCGGCCACGGACTGGATTTTTATTATCTGCTGTGCCAGCTTTGCGGCGGTGGTCTTATGCTGGGCGCCTGGTTTATGGCTACAGATTACGTTACCACTCCTATTACCAAGACAGGACAGATTGTCTACGGGGTGTGCCTGGGTATTTTTACAGGTCTTTTCCGTATTTTCGGAGGTTCTGCAGAGGGAGTCTCTTACGCCATTATTTTCTGCAACCTGCTAGTGCCTATTATTGAGAAATTTACAATGCCAAAAGCCTTCGGAAAAGGAGGTAAGAAAGCATGAAAAAGAACACGATTATAAAAGATACGATTATTCTGACCTTGATTACCCTGGTGGCAGGAGGGCTTCTGGGACTGGTTTATGAAATTACCAAGGCACCCATTGCCAATCAGGAAGAGATGGCTAAGCAGGAAGCTTACAAGGCGGTATTTGAGGATGCAGATTCTTTTGAAGTCTGTGTAGAGGCAGAGGATGCAGATATTGCCAAATATCTGGCAGACAACGGCTTTACTGCTCAGACAGTCAATGAAGTGATGGAAGCCAAGGACGCTTCCGGAGAAACTCTGGGATATGCCCTTAATATGACTACCTCCGAAGGCTATGGCGGAGACATTGTATTTTCCATGGGTGTCCGTCTGGACGGAACTTTAAACGGTATTTCTCTTTTGACTTTAAATGAGACGGCAGGTCTGGGTATGAATGCAGACAAGCCGGAATTTAAAGACCAGTATCAGGATAAAAATGTAGAGTCCTTTGAAGTGACAAAAACAGGTGCGGCAGGGGATAATGAAATCAACGCTATCAGCGGTGCCACCATTACCTCCAATGCTGTTACCGGAGGCGTAAATGCAGGACTTTGTGCGTTTAACTATGTAAAGGAGGGAAATTAAGATGAAAGAAAATACACCTTTAGAGCGTCTGTATAACGGTCTCATCAAAGAAAATCCGACTTTCGTGCTGGTGCTGGGTATGTGTCCTACATTGGCAGTT
>CABSEJ010000054.1 GCA_902476765.1 uncultured Blautia sp. | reverse complement strand
TAGGCGATTTTGCATGGATTTTGCCTGTAACGGTTCAGCAAGGCTGAACTGTTACTATGCTTCCGCTGCCGGCCCACTGTAGAACCTCCTATACAGCAAAAGCCCCGGCTATCGGTCTATACAGGCCGGTATCCGGGGCTTTGCTGCTTACATATAAGCCATTGTTTATGATGTTTTAATTTAAATGCCAAATGTCTTCATTGTACTGGCGGATGGTTCTGTCAGAGGAGAAGAAGCCTGCCTTGGCAATATTTATCAGGGCTTTTTTATTCCATGCTTTCTGGTCCTCATAGTCCTCATATACTTTTTCTTTTGTATCAATATATTCTCTGGTATCCAGAAGAGTCATGAACCAGTCTTTTCCTACCAATTCGTCATGAAGTCTGGTAAGGCTTTCCTTATCTCCGATTTCCAAAAGCTGGTCGCTTATGATGAAATCTACCAGTTTATGAATCAGTTTATCTTTCTTATAAATATCCTTGGCACAGTACCCTTCCTCAGCGTATAAATCTATTACCTCCTGAGGTCTTTTGCCGAAGATATAAATATTTTCCTCACCTACCAGCTCACCGATTTCCACGTTTGCTCCGTCCTCTGTTCCCAGAGTCAGGGCTCCGTTCAGCATGAATTTCATATTTCCGGTACCGGAGGCTTCCTTAGAGGCCAGGGAAATCTGCTCGGAAATATTGGCGGCAGGAATAACCTTGGCTGCCTTGGATACATTGTAATTTTCAATCATGATGACACGGAAATAAGGCCTTACCTCCGGGTCATTTTCAATCAAATCATGGAGACAGAGAATCAGGTGGATAATATCCTTTGCAATCACATAAGCCGGGGCTGCCTTAGCGCCGAAAATCATGGTGATTGGTGTTTTCGGCTTCTTGCCTGCTTTGATTTCCATATATTTATAGATGGCATACAAGGCATTCATCTGCTGTCTCTTATACTCATGAAGGCGCTTCACCTGTACGTCGAAAATAGAATTTTCGTCCAGTTCCATGTCCTGGGTTTCTTTCAGGAATTTCTTGAATTCCACCTTCTTCTGCAGCTTGATTTCCCCTAATTTCTCCAGTACCTCATCCCTATCCTGGAACTCCAGAAGTTTCTCCAGCTCATCTGCATTTTTCTTAAATCCAGGTCCGATAAGAGACTCAATATAAGCACTCAGCTCCCGGTTACAGTGTAAGAGCCAGCGGCGGAAGGTGATGCCGTTTGTCTTATTATTAAACTTCTCCGGATACAGCTCATAAAAGTTTTTCAGCTCAGAATTCTTCAGGATT
Organism: uncultured Blautia sp.; assembly: GCA_902476765.1. GTDB lineage: Bacteria > Bacillota > Clostridia > Lachnospirales > Lachnospiraceae > Blautia. Next base: position 16,740 of record CABSEJ010000054.1, on the reverse strand, counting down.
TCTGTGTGCAGTGCAGCCACACCATTGACAGAAAAACCATAGTGAATGTCCATATGCGCCATATGAACTCTCTCATTTTTATCAATGATATAGGTGGTTTCGTCCTCATATTTCTCTCTTACTCTCTCGTCCAGCTCCTTGATAATGGGAAGAAGATGAGGCACTACCTCCTCTAAATATTCCATAGGCCACTTCTCCAGAGCCTCCGCCAGAATGGTGTGATTGGTGTATGCACAGGTCTTGCTTACTACCTCCACGGCCTGATCCATGGTAAAGCCCTTTTCCTCTGTAAGAAGACGTATCAGCTCCGGAATCACCATGGAAGGATGGGTATCGTTAATCTGGATTACCACATGTTCATTTAATTTATGAAGGTCATAGCCTTTCTCCTCACATTCCTGAAGGATTAGCTGGGCTCCGCAGCTTACCATGAAATACTGCTGGTAAATACGCAGCTTCCGTCCCTCATCGTCTGAATCATCGGGATACAGGAAAAGGGTAAGGTTTTTCTTGATTTTCTTCTTGTCAAAGTTAATGCTGTCCTGGGGTACCAGGCTTTCATCTATTGTATCTGTGTCAAAAAGATGAAGGCGGTTGCATCCGGATTCATAGCCCGGAATATCTATATCATAAAGTACAGACTGGATGGAAAAATCTTTGAAAGGAACGGTAAAGCTCTCCGGTCTCTTTATCAGCCAGCTCTCCTGGGTAAGCCATGGATTTTTCACTTCTTTCTGCTTGTGATTTTTAAATTCCTGCTGGAAAAGGCCGAAATGATAATTCAGGCCAATACCGTCCCCAGGCAGTCCCAGTGTAGCCACAGAATCCAGGAAGCAGGCAGCCAGACGTCCCAGACCTCCGTTTCCAAGAGAGGGCTCCAGCTCTAATTCTTCAATCTCGCACAGCTTAAATCCGTGTTTTTCCAGAGCCTTTTCTGTCTCTTCATAAAGGCCCAGGTTGATTAAGTTATTGGACAAAAGCTTTCCAATAAGAAACTCTGCTGAAATATAATACAGCTTCTTTTTTCCCTGATTCAGGGGCAGATTTTCTCCTTCTGCTCTGGTGGCCATGAGAAGAGCTGTGAAAAGCTCCGCCTTAGTACAGGTGTCTAAATCCTTACCGAATTTTTCTTTAAGCAGTGCCTGCAATTTTTCTTCCATTTCCAAATTCCTCCTTAAATTTGCTCCTATGAACAACCGTTCAAGTATTCCTATTTCCTTACCATTTCACAATTCTGTACGCCTGAAGACCCCAGACTCTTTATCCTATGGCGCTGCAGATTGATTTCTCCATGTTCCATATGTCCGGGACTCTACTCTGTCCGGCCTGGTGCCTGGCAGGTAGACTCTCTGACCAGCAGTTCTCCTTCATACAGAAGCCTTCTGGTCTTTTCCTTTTTTTCTATCATATCAAACAGCAAATCAGCGGAAGCTCCTGCGATTTTTTCCACAGGCTGCCGTATAGTTGTAATGGCCGGTATGTAGTATTCTCCCACCTCCATACCGTCGAATCCTGCTACAGAACAATCCTTGGGCACGGAAATCCCGGCCTCCTTTAAAGCTCTGCAGGCTCCTATGGCCAGTGTATCTGAGGAAGCATACAAGGCCGTAAATTTCTCTGTTTCCAGAAGGCTCTTGGTAAGTCTGTAGCCTGTGGAAAAAGAATATCTCTCTTCTACACCCATATATCCTACCAAATTTTCCCGAAAGGGAATCCCATGGCTCTCCAGGGCCCTGCGATAGCCCAGAAGCCTGAGCTTTCCGATACTTTCATCGGTTTTCGGCGCTGTGAGAAAAGCTATATCCCGGTGTCCCAAACTTATGAGATACTCTGTCATTTTCCGGCTTTCTTCCATATCGTCTACGGATACGGAGCCAATGCCCTGCTCCTCCATTCCCTGGGAGCGAATGGTGCTAAGCACGCAGGGCAGCTCCAATTGGGCTACTTTTTCTCTGGGATGGCGGAAGTTTCCTCCCAGAAAAATCAGTCCCATAGGCTTCTTTTCCTTTGCCGCATAAAGCGCAGCATCCAGCTCATCCTCCTGCTCATCCACATGCTGAAGGATACAGCTATAGCCCTTTCGCTCACACTCTCTTTCCAGACCGTCCACCAGTTCTCCAAAAAAGGTATTTCCCAGACCTTTTACCAGGACTACAATGGCCTTTGCCTCGGAGCGCTTCAGGTTTCTGGCACTGTTATTGGGTACATAATTGTACTCCTCCATAACCCTCAGAACCTTATCCTTTGTCTCCTGGTTAATGTCCGGATGATTATTCATGGCCCTGGATACGGTGCTGACACCAACTCCGCACTTTCTGGCAATATCCTTAATTGTAATTCCCATGTACATCCCGCCTTTTCAAGGTTTTCAGCTTCTACAGTCTTCCGTATAATTTTGTCATATCATACATTTTTTCCAGAACATCATCGGTAATCTGTCCCGGAAGCAGCCTCCATTTCCAGTTTTCTCCCAGGGTAGAAGGCTTATTGATACGGGCCTCTCCTCCCAGACACAGGAATTCCTGCATAGGAGTAACAGCCAGATCTGCCACAGAGGCCATCGCCAGACGGATAAAATCCCATGGCATTTCTTCCTTCTTTGTATGGGCATTATTCATATACCGCACTGCGAAGGCACGGTCCTGGGCATCCATCTCATCCAGCCATCCCAGAATGGTATTATTATCATGGGTTCCTGTGTAAACCACACAGTTATGCTCATAATTATGAGGCAGATAATCGCTGGCTTCCCTGGAATCAAAGGCAAACTGCAGCACCTTCATACCCGGGTAGCCACTGTCTTTTACCAGCTTACGCACACTGTCTGTCAGATACCCTAAATCCTCGGCGATAATCTCTTTTTCTCCCAAGGTTTTATTTACAACCTCAAAAAGACCAATGCCGGGACCCTTTTTCCAGGATCCGTTCTCTGCCGTAGCATCGCCGTAAGGAATTGCATAATATTCGTCAAAGCCCCGGAAATGGTCTACTCTGACCACATCGTAAAGCTTATAGCAATATCTCAGTCTTTCTATCCACCAGGCATATCCTGTTTTTTCATGGTACTCCCAGTCATAAAGGGGATTTCCCCAAAGCTGTCCGGTGGCTGCAAAGGCATCAGGCGGGCAGCCGGCCACTGCCTTTGGCGTACAATCCTCATCAAACTGGAAAAGCTGGGGGCTGGACCATGCGTCTGCGCTGTCAAAAGCCACATAAATGGGAATATCTCCGATTATGCGGATTCCCTTGTCATTAGCATACTTTTTCAGCTTCTCCCACTGGGTAATGAACATATACTGCTGGAAACGGATAAACTGGATTTCCTCTGCCAGCTCTTCTCCCTTCTCCTCTAAAGCTTTCTTGTCCCTGGTCTTTAATTTGTCCTCCCACTGGTTCCAGCTTATGCCCTTCAGGCTGTTTTTGATAGCCATATAAAGGCTGTAATCTTCCAGCCAAAATGCATTTTCCTCCACGAATTTCCAGAAGGCCTCATCCGGTAAAAACCTCTGGAAAGCCTTATTTAACACTTTGAATCTGCTGAGATAAATCTTCTCGTAGTCAACATATTCTGCCTGGTCCCCAAAGTCATAAGCCTCGCACTCTTCCTCTGTGAGAAGTCCCTCCTTAACCAGGGTTTCCAGGTCAATATAATAGGGATTTCCTGCAAAAGTAGAGAAGGACTGATAGGGAGAATCCCCATAGCCTGTAGGCCCAAGAGGAAGAATCTGCCAGTATTTCTGGCCTCCCTTAGCCAGCTGGTCTACAAATTCATAGGCTTCCTTGGAAAAACATCCGATTCCGTATCTGGAAGGCAGACAGGAAACCGGCAATAACACACCGCTTGCTCTCATAATATATCTCCTTTTCTTCCACGTTCTGGTACATCAATACATAAAGTAACCGGTCAGACACACCTGTTATATGTGATTGGATGTACTTCTTTCCGGTAACGATATCGGTAACGTTTCCGGAAACTTTCTGAGGATAATTTATCATAATTTTATGTCTAATTCAATAGGGAAATATTCAACAAATTTTATGCCTGATTTTTAGGAAATATGAACCAAAAACCGGAGAGCCGTCTGTTTTATCAGACCTGACTCTCCGGTTGAATATTTTTTCTTTCTTTTGATTTCTTTCGCTTCTTCTGGCTTTGCTTCTCCTGGTTTGCTTTTTTCTACCTTCGGTTTCTTCTGTTCACAAGAGTCAGCAGCCGCAAAAATTCCATCAGGGATACTGCCAAAGCCGCCACATAGGTAAGGGCTGCGGCTCTCAGCACTTTCCTGGCTCCTCCCAGCTCCTCCTCTGTAAGGATTCTGCTGTCCTCAATAGCTGCCAGGGCCCTGCTGCTGGCATTAAATTCTGTAGGCAGAGTCACCAGCTGGAACAGTACAGACAGGCCGAAGCAGGCCGCTCCCACATAGGCCAGATTTCCCATAAAACGGCTGGTTGCGCCGAACAAAAGGCCCATAAAAATAAGGGGCAGCGCCAGACTGGAGCCTATATTGGTAATGGGTATTAAAGCACTTCGGATTTTCACCGGAACATAATTCCTGTCATGCTGTATGGCATGTCCTGCCTCATGGGCCGCCACTCCTATAGCTGCGGTAGAGGTTTTATCATAGACGCTCTGGGAGAGACGGATAATCCTGGTTCTGGGGTCATAATGGTCCGTAAGGCTTCCTCCCACCGGTTCTATTTTAACCTGATATAAGCCATTGGCGTCCAGAACCCTTCTGGCTGCCTGGGCTCCCGTCAGGCCCCGGCTGGAAAACTGAGAAGAATATTTTTTAAAGGTAGAGCCAACCTTGGCCTGTGCCCAGAAGGCGAAAATCACCGCCGGAAGCACCCAGATAAAATAATAGTAATCCAGAAACATTTCCTCTTGTCCTTTCCCTGTCTTAGTCTTCCCGGACAAGGCTTATTGCCCTGCCTTGCATTACCATTAAAGATAGTATGCTCCCGAAAACCGAAAAAATTCCAGAAAAAGAAAACATGAAAAATAAAGTGCCTTTCCATGTCAGGCCCGGCCAAGGTATTATATTCTGTGAGAAGGTTTCCGCCGTAAGGAAACTGCCGCTGCTTCCCAGTTTTCCTTTGGCCTGTAAATAAGTTTGTTCCCCTCTGTTTTTATATCTGCATTTTCCGGATAAATCCGGCTGATTTCATACTCCTTATCCTCCCAGCTCAGAGATAGACTTCCTTCCGCTCTGTCTTCAAATACATGAAATACTGCGTAAGCTTCTTCCTGTCCCTCTCTGAGAATTCCCTGCCAGCCTTTTAAATGTCTCCAGCTTGGCTCTTTCGTCCCGAAAAATCTGGTTACTCCCTGTCTGATAACCGGCACTATCTGCCTGTAGAAAGCAAGACCCTGGTCCACGGCTTCCCACTGTTTCTCTGACAATTCTGTTACATCTCCTGACAGGCAGCACCGTCCCAGGAAAGAGGCGCACATGGAATAAACTATCCGTTTCAGACTGTCATCCTTGCGTATCACAGCCCAAATCTGGCTTTGTCTGGGAAGAATAACCCGGTGCAGATTTGCCGCAATTACAGGAATTTCCCTGCATTCATGAGCATCAGAAAATGAAGCCATACTGCTGATTCCCATCATCTTCGGCTCCAGCTTATGTCCCCCTGAAGCACAGTTTTCTATGACAATCTGAGGGATTTCTTCCCGGATTTTCTCCACAAACTCATAGGAAGCCTCCATGTTTTGTCTCAATCCTTCTCCCAGAGATTCCCCGCCGTCGCAGCCTATGCCTATGGTATCGTTATAATCCATTTTGATATAAGTAAAGCCGTAATCTTTCAGAGTGCCTATTACTTTTTCCTGCAGATACTCCTTTACCCAGTCCTGGCGCATATCCCAGAACCGCCTTTCCTGGGTGGTGAGGGTAATGCCGTCCCGCTTCAGCAAATGCTCCTCCAGGTTATAGGCTCCGGCTGCCTTTCCCACGTTGTCGATTTCAAACCAGATTCCGGCTTCCATCCCGGCCTTGTTTATCTGGGACACCGTCTCTTTCAGTCCCAGAGGAAACAAGGTATCCGAAGGGATGTAATCTCCCATAGAATCGCCCCAGGGTACTCCGTCCTTTTTAAACCAGCCGCAGTCAATAACAAAATAGGAAAAGCCCTTTCCCTGAACTGCTTTTAAAATCTCTTTGATATTCTCATGGGAAGGGTTTCCCCAGGTTGTACAGTATTCATTAAATATAAGGGGCAGCTCCTTCTCTCTTTCCGGAAGGATTTTCTCCACAGCCTCCTGGCAGGAGGTAAGGCGCTGGGAAAAACGGTCAATATCCGTATCCTGCTCCACGGTAAGAAAGGCATGGGGTGTTTCAAAGCTCTGCCCTGCTTCCACGTTTTTTTTCCAATGTCCAAATTCCCGGTCACCCAGGCCTCCGCCTAAAGAAACGCCTTCATCTATTCTGTATACCTCCATCTGCCAGGCAGCATTGTGGGCCAGCTCTGCGCCCCAGAACACATGATTTTTTCTGTCCTCCAAGACTGCAAAGGGGAAAAATTTGTTTACCGGCAGAGAGCCGGCCTGTCCGAATCTTTCACATCTTGCGCCATGGCCCAGAGCCCAGGAAGGCTCCAGCTGCAAATCCTCTAGCGCAGTGGTTTCCAGCCTTCCCTCCATACTCCACACGCCTCTCACTCTGTGCAGATATAATTGTCCTGCTCCGTCACCGGACAGGAAAGGGGAAATGCCTCCCAGCGAAAAGCTGGACAGCATTTCCAGGGTTACCGGAGAGGAGCTGTGGTTCTGGAATTCCACATATACCTGGAGAGTTCTGCCGCCCTTCTCCCAGAGCAAATGATGGATAGCCCGGTACCCTCTTTCATCCCAACAGATTGTATCTACTCTGCAGGTATCCTCTGTTTCTGTCAGGTTTTGCTCCTGAAATTTCATGCGTAATACGCTTTCACTCTGTCTCATGCTGATTCCTCCGGAATAAGAACCGGCATAGGAATCTCCTAAAATTTTCAGCTGTACCAGACTGTCTGTATTCTGTACCTTGGACTCCCAGCCTAAAGGTTCCATTCCCTGGGGATATAACATCAACTCCGGTATTCCTGTATCCTCATCCAAAAGATACCGTACTCTCATGTCTCCGAAATCATAGGTTTCTATTGTTCTAACAGCCATATTCTTTCCTCTCTTGTTCTTATGCCTTATCCCCACAGATTTTCCTTGCCACATAAACACCGCTGGCAGAAGCATGGGACAGGGAATGGGTAACCCCGCTGCCGTCTCCGATAACATACAAACCCTTGTGCAGGGTTTCCAGGTTGCTGTCCACCTCCACTTCCATATTGTAGAATTTCACTTCCACACCATAAAGGAGGGTATCATCATTGGCCGTACCCGGTGCAATCTTGTCCAGAGCGTAGAGCATTTCCATGATACCGTCCAGAATCCGCTTGGGCAGTACCAGGCTCAAATCCCCGGGAGTAGCCTCCAGGGTAGGTCTTACATAGCCCTCCTGAATCCGGCTCTCATTGCTCCTTCTTCCACGAATCAAATCGCCGAATTTCTGTACCATGACTCCGCCTCCCAGCATATTGGAAAGCCGTGCAATGCTTTCCCCGTAGCCATTGCTGTCCTTAAAAGGCTCGGAGAAATGCTTAGATACCAGCAAAGCAAAATTAGTATTTTCCGTCTGTTTCTTGGGATCCTCATAGCTGTGGCCGTTTACGGTTACTATGCCCTTGGTATTTTCCGCCACTACAATTCCGTGTGGATTCATACAAAAGGTTCTTACATTATCCTCAAACTTTCTGGTCCTGTACACAATCTTACTTTCATACAATTCATCTGTCAGATGGGAAAATATTTCCGCCGGCAGTTCAACTCGCACGCCTAAATCCACCCTGTTGGATTTGGTGGGAATTTCCATCTCCTGACAGACCTGTTTCATCCACTTGCTGCCGCTTCTTCCCACGGAGACAATGCATTTTTCACATTCATCCTCCCCTTGTTTTCCACATATCCGGTATCCGTGAGCAGTTTTTTCCACATGCTCCACCTCATACTGAAAGCGGAATTCCACCTTATCCTTCAGCTCTTTATAGAGATTTTCCAGGACAACATAGTTGATGTCCGTGCCCAGGTGGCGTACAGAAGCGTTAAGCAGATTCAGACGGTTCTGCATACAAAGCTTCCGGAACCTGCTGCCTGCAGTAGAGTACATCTTGGTTCCCTCACCTCCATAGGAAGTATTGATACTGTCCACATACCACATTAAATCCGTGGCCTGCTTCTTTCCGATATACTCATAGAGGCTTCCTCCAAAGTCATTGGTAATATTATACTTTCCGTCAGAAAAAGCTCCCGCCCCTCCGAATCCGCTCATAATAGCGCAGGTTTTACACCGCATACAATTTTTTACCCTCACCCCGTCAATGGGACATTTTCTCTTTTCCAAAGGGTATCCGGCCTCAAATACGGCAATTTTCAGTTCCGGCTGCAGCTTCATCAATTCATAGGCAGAAAAAATCCCCCCGGGTCCTGCCCCCACAATAATTACATCATATTTCATATGCTCATCTCCTCTCAGGCGTCTGTAAAATCCGGGCTTTTGCCGCCCTGTTCTTTCATTTTAAACAGCGGGAAAAGAAATGTAAAGGCACCTTTGTAAATCTAAAAAATGGTCTGTACCAATATCATATAGCACAGGGTTCCTCCTGCAATGGACAGCATCATCTGCCCCTTCCATTTATGAAGGATTACAACCAAAAAAATGGAAACCAACTCCGGAATCCCATGGCTGCCGGACAATGGGGTTACACCTTTCAGGCTGTAAACCACCAACAGGCCGAATACAGCTGCAGGCAGAGCCTTTCCCAGATATTGTATGTATCTTGGAGTCTCCTTTCCTGCAGGGAACAGGAAAAAAGGCAGAAAACGGGTGAGCATAGTGCCCAGCACCACCATGAGAATGGTAATTATCTGCTGCGTCACGGTCATTGTATCTCACCGCCCTTCTTCTCCAGCGAACCTCTCAGTAAGGTCAACACTGCCACAATTGCCGCCATGGAGGGAATGATAAAACGGTCCGGCCCCAGAACCGCCAGGCACAAAGCAGAGATACCCAGCCCCAGCAGGCTGCTGGTATGATTTTTCTCCTTCATCCACTGGTCCATGAAAATCACCACAAACATAGCCACCATGGCAAAATCCAGACCCTCTGTGCTGAAGGTTATGTAAGAACCGCAGATGCCTCCCAATGTGGCCCCTGCAAACCAATAGCACTGATTCAGGGCAGTCACCCAAAACATAAACCAGCCCCGGTCCACGTCCCGGGGAATATTGGCGCTGTAATTTATGGAAAAGCTCTCGTCGCACATGCCGAAAATCAAATAGTATTTCTTTTTTCCCAGGCCTTTAAAGCGCTCCAGCATGGACAGGCCGTAGAACAAATGTCTGGCGTTTACCATCAAAGTCATAAGAAAGGCCTGCAGGGGATGAAAGGCTCCCAGCAGCATACTGACCGCCACAAACTCCATAGAGCCGGCATAAATAGAAAGGCTCATGGCCATGGGATAGAGAAAGCTGAACCCGGAAGTGTTCATATAAATCCCATAAGTAATTCCCAAAAACAAAAAGCCGGCCAAAATAGGAATCGTATAGGGAAAAGCGGCCTTCAGCGCTTTTATTTTGATGTTCTCTGTTTTCAAAGCGCCTCCCCCTCTCCGGCCTTTTTCCAGGCCTTGATTTCTGCCAGCCTGCGGGCCGCCTTCTCTTCCTCCCCCTGGGTGGTGGGACGGTAATATTCTCTGTCTTTCAGACTGTCCGGCATACACTGCATATGGGTCAGCTTCTCCTCTGTATTGTGGGCATACTGGTACCCCTTCCCGTAATCCAGCTCCTTCATCAGCCTGGTAGGTGCATTCCGCAGCACCAAAGGCACCGGTTCCGCCTTTTTGTGTTTCACATCTGCCTTACATTCCTCACAGGCCTTATACAAAGCATTGGATTTAGGCGCCAAAGAGAGGTAGGTTACCGCATGGGTCAGATGCACGTCACATTCCGGCATTCCCAGAAAATGGCAGGCCTGATAGGCAGCCACTGCTACCTGCAGGGCATGGCTGTCTGCCATGCCAATGTCTTCACTGGCAAAACGAATAAGTCTTCTGGCAATATACAGAGGATTCTCCCCACCTTCCAGCATACGGCACATCCAGTAAATCGCTGCGTCCGGGTCGCTGTTCCGCATAGATTTATGGAGAGCAGAAATCAGATTGTAATGCTCCTCTCCTGTTTTGTCATAGAGAAGAGAACGGCGGCTGATACACTGAGCCAGTCCCTGGTCCGTCACCTGGATTCCCGCCCCGCTTATCTCGCCGTTCAACACGGCCATTTCCAGGGTATTGAGGGCAGTCCTGGCGTCCCCGTTGGCAAACTCTGCCACCGCCTCCAGCTGGTCTTCAGAAATTTTCACATTCTGTGCCCCAAAGCCGGCAGGACTTACCAGCGCATGGTTTAAAAGCTTCAGCAAGTCCTGCTTTTCCAGAGCCTTCAGCACAAAAACCTTGCACCTGGACAAAAGAGCAGAATTCACCTCAAATGACGGATTCTCCGTGGTGGCACCGATAAGGATAATACTCCCCTTCTCCACATAAGGCAGAAAAGCGTCCTGCTGGGCCTTGTTAAACCGGTGAATCTCGTCCACAAACAGTACGGTGCGAAGTCCCATCCTCCGGCTCTGCTCTGCCTCCTCCATAACGTTTTTAATTTCCTTGATACCGCTGGTCACTGCGCTGAAATTGATAAACCGGGCCTTGGTCTGCCCTGCAATGATACTGGCTAAGGTGGTCTTTCCCACCCCCGGCGGTCCCCAGAAAATCATGGAGGAAATCTGGTCTTTTTCAATAAGCTGCCGCAGGATTTTTCCCTTCCCCAGCAAATGCTCCTGCCCTGCAAAATCCTCCAAAGTTGCAGGCCTCAGCCTTGCGGCTAAAGGAGCGTTCAGCTCCCTGTCATCAAACAATGTCATTTGTTCCATAGAAATACCTCTGTTTCTTTTCTTCATCCTGTCTTCATCTGCCCTGTCCGTTGTCTGTCTTTCTGGTCTTTACCACTATAATCTCCGGCCGTTCCGGATTGCGGAAACATTCTTCATAAAAATCCTCCACAACAAAACCAGCATCAAAGCAAAGCCTGAAAATATCTTGAAGAGAACGATGGTAATAGCACTGTTGGCTGGGCTGACCTGCAATGGCTTCTCCATAATAGCTGTGAGGTGTCATATATTTTTCCGTAAGAGTCACAAAACAGGGATGCTGGGTTGCAAAAACGAAAATACCCCTGTCTTCCAAAAGCTGTTCCACAGCCTGAAACAAAGGCTCTACATGGGCAATGTCCATAATGGCCATATTAGAAACTGCCTTGTTATACATCACTTCTCTGGACAGGGCCATAAGCTGCCGGTAATTTCCTGCATCCGCCACGCAGAATTCTATACTTTCCCCCCACATGGCCTGCTTTTTCCTGGCCAGTTCTATCAAACGGGAACTGAAATCAAAGGCTGTTACCCTGGCCCCTTTCTTAGCCATATAAGCGGAATAACTCCCTTCTCCGCAGGCAATATCCAGTATAAACTCCTCCGGTCCGGGCTCCAGCAAACAGCTCACTCTGGGACGCACCACGGTTCTGTGAAACTCATTTCCCTCTTGCCCCATGGCATTCTCCCAGAAATCCGCATTGTCCTCCCAGGCCCTCAGACTGTCCTCCAATGTAAATTGCTCCATCGCTCTTCCTCCTTCCGACTGCTCCCATTGTATCACCTTTTTTATACAGGTTCAAAAGGGTATAGAGCCTTACCAAATCGCTTGCCTGCTTTCCCGATTGCCCCATCATAAAAGAAAATTACTATGTTTCATTGCGAAACATAGTAATTCTGTTAGAATGGCACAATATTCTGCTTCAATATTCCTTTTTCCGCCTGCGGTACTCTTTTGGGGACATTCCCTCATATTTTTTAAACAGTTTTGAAAAGTAGCTGGGATTCTCATATCCTACTGCGAACGATATCTCATAACTGTGCAGCTCGGTATCCCGAAGCAGTTCCTTTGCGTGCTGGAGCCTTACCATGGTCAGATAGTTCCAAAGGTTCATCCCTGTCTCTCTTTTGAACAAATAGCAGAAATAGTTTTTACTCACTGCCACTTCCTCGCATATTTCCTCCAGAGAAATATTGCTCTTGTAGTTTTTCTCTATCAGCGACAGACTTTCCCTGATTGGCTTACTGTACTGCTTCACTGATACTGTCTCCCTCTGCGACATACATCCTGCGATGCCCTGCATCAGCTCTTTCAGTTCCTTCAGAGATGGAATCTTCTGGATATCCGCATAGGTAGCCCGCAATATCCATTGATACACTTCTCCTATCTCTTCCTGAGAATACCATTTTTGAACAGATACAATCATCTGATAGCACATCTCATAAATGCTTTCCAATTCTCCCGGATAATAGCCCCTGGACTGCTCGAATATTTCGTTCAAAAGTCGCTGTACCTTTTCCGGCTCCTTGTTGTGGATCGCCTGGTCCGCTTCTTTGATGATGCCGACTCTCCTGACCTCATCCAGTTCACCTTTGTTACAGTTATAGTCATAGCCTAAAATCTCTTCCTCGCCGATATAAAAGCTATATTTGCAGAGATTCTTCACTTCCTCATAGAGCAGCGGCAGTTCCTCCAGCTTCTGTCCTGTGGAGCTGAAACATACATTAAAATGAAATCCTGTCTCACGGTACATGCAGTCAATCAGATGCCGTGCCTTCTCCTCCTGCGGTACGCCGTTTTCCCCGCTGATAAGGATTGTCCAGCTCCCCTCGTCAGGATCAAACAAATGATACTTTTCGGACATCTCTTTCAGCGTCTTTTTCAGGACGGTGGAAATAAATCCTTCCTGCGCCATCTCCATGTTGGAAGAGCTGTCATACTCCAGTATCGTCGTACTGTTGAGCTGAAGCATATAAACGGAATATCCCACCTCCTCTGCCAGATATCCCCGTTTGTTCTTGAGGACACGGTTCAGTCCGTATCCGGTCTTCATGTAGTGAAACAGCCAGGTTCGGTAGATTTCTTCTTCGTTCTTTGTCTGCGCAATCTGCTGTTCCCTCTCTCCTCTGATTTTGTCAATAGCCTTATTCAGCGTATCCTCCAGTTCCGTCTCATCAATCGGCTTCAGAATATATGCAAAGCATCCAATCTTCATTGCTTCTCTCACAAAAGAAAAATCAGCGAAAGCGCTCATGACAATCATCTTTATATCCTTTGAGATAGCGCTTATCTTTTTCAGGAATTCCAGTCCGTCCATCTCGGGCATCTTGATATCGCTGATGATAATGTCCGGTTTGTGACTGACCGCCATCTCATAGGCTTCTTTGCCGTTCTGTGCATATCCTGCGAACTCAAGCCCCATTTCCTCCCATCGTATCAGGTTTTGGAGCATACGTATCGTAAATATCTCATCGTCAACGAGTAATACTTTCATCTCTGTCGTCCCCTCATGCTTTGGTATCTGGATAATGACAGTCGTGCCATATTTCCCTGCGGATTCTATCCTTATCCCATATGCGTCACCGAACATCTTCTTCAGCCGTTCATTTACATTTGAAATGCCGATACTGCTTCTTTTCCGGTATACTTCACCGCCTTTAACTGCCTGTTCAGTTGTTCCAGCTCATCCTTTTCAATCCCCCGCCCGTTATCCGTCATCAGGATATAAGTCACATCGCCCTCACATTCTGCGCTGATATCCAGGAGTATCCGCCTTTGTCTGTCAAACCCGTGTTCAATTGAATTCTCCGCCAGCGGCTGAAGAGTCAGTTTGGGGATGACCGTATCCTCCGCCTCATGTTCGCAGTCAATAGAGAAGATAATCTGATTTTCAAAACGGATATTCTGAAGTTCTATGTAATATCTCAGATACTGCAGCTCTGTACTCAGTTTCACATTTTCATAAGGTTCATACACAGAATACGCCAGGATATGTCCCAGCAGTGTGGACATACGGGATATCTTCTCGGTTTCTCCCTCCACTGCCAGCGCCTTAATTGCCTGGAGTACATTATTGAGGAAATGGGGATTGATCTGATGCTGGAGAACACGCAACTTTTCTTCTGAAAGCTGCTTTTCATCTTCCAGCACCTTATCGGATAGCCGTACGATATTGCTGACCATATCACGGATTGTGTCCGAGAGGAAGGAGATTTCCTCACTCTTCTTTTCCGTAAACTGTATATTGTAGTCCCCCGCTGCCACCTGGTCACATTCTTTAATCAGACTATTCATAGGAATAAGGATACTACGGGATACTTTTTTTGACAAGACAATGACCGTACATATTGCCAGCAGTATCGTCAGGACTGATATGATAAGTATCGCTCTGTTACAGTAACTAATCTCCTGCCGGCTCCTGACACCGATGACCTGCCAGCCGAACAGTTCTGATTCCATCGACAATGCGATGATTCCGTCATCCCCATTTTTATAAGAAGTCTTCTCCTCCCCCTGGCCAAAAAAGTTTAAGACCTCCTCTTTTTTCCCCTCGGTCAGCATTAAGGAATCCGTTGAATACAGCTCCTCGTCCTTGGACATTACGATAAACTGCATATCCTCTCTGTCACCGCTGTTATTTAGGACAGCGCCCATTTCGATATCGCACACGAGAAATGCATCCGCTGTGAACGTATACTCTGAAGCCGTAAGAATAGGTTTTACAATTGAGACACATGATGTATCGTTTTCATTAACCAGATAACCACGGTCATGAAGCCCGGAGACATAGCATATGTTCATGTTGATTTTTTCGGTCAGAGAGCGGTACCACTCCTCTTGGAGCATGTTATATCCCTGCTTGAGCGATTCCTTATAGAAATAGATATAATTTCCTTCTTTATCAATAATGTAAGCGCTGCTCACACCTGAATTCTCAGCCAGAAGATAAAGCTCCTCATCCAATGCTCTAGCATACTGCAGTTCTTTCCCGTAATCTTTTACTTCTACGTTTCTGTAATATTTCACAGCCTCTTTGACTGCAGTATTCTGTGCTATAATCTTCTGCGTCCGCTGTATTTCCAGAATATTGTTATTCAGCAGTTCCAGATTTACGCTGACAAGCTGCTCGCAGAGCTGGTACGATTTATCTCCGTATATATTGCTGATGATTACCGATATGCTCATTGCCACTATCAGGATGACAGCAGCAAATACTCCAATAAATGTTTTTGTAATCTTTCCCTGTAACGTATACTTTTTCATTCTTCCCCTCTTATTTTCCTAAGCCAGTTTCAACAACATTATACGCTATCCAGGAAGAGATAGCGATATTTTTTTCTCTGTTGGAGCGGGAATCTACCAGGGACTACTTACAAAATAATTACAGCATTGGTAATTTCTCAGTTTTTTATTTTTCTGACAGATTTTTCTTATTTATTTCCTCTATAGCCACCTGGATTTCCTCCTCTGTAGTTTCCAGCTCCTCTGCTATCTGGGAAATCGATTTTCCTTTCTTCAGTTTCTTCTGTATGGGATTCCATAGCAGCTTCTGCTCACTTTGGATAATTCCCTCCCTGATTCCTTCCTGTATTCCCTCCTGTATTCCTTTCCGTATTCCTTCCTGTATTCCTTTCTGCATTCCTTTCTGCATGCCTTCCCGCATGCCCTTATTCCAGAACTGCTCCCTCTCCTGTCTCATATGCTCTTCTTCATCATATTCAAAGATACTCACACTCTTCGCCTCCGCTCTATTCTTCTCCAGAAAATCTTTCAGAATCCCCTCACGGATACACTCGGTGATAGCACGCTCCACTGCTTCCTCCAGGGTTGTCTCTTCTGCATACTGCCTCACACGGTACACATACTCTGCGTAGTCTTTCAACGTCCTGCAGGCCTCCATCAATGCCCTGTTATGGCTGCGGTTCACATTGTACATCACTGCTGTAAGCTCTAGTCCTTTTTCCCAGTCCTCTCTGCCCCTATTTCCGTCTTTCGGTCTTGTCTGGTACAAATCAGAAAGCCGCAGCACCTTTCTCTCCGGCTGTTCCTCTATTCCGTTGTAAAACACCACAAACTGGGGTTCCGGTATTTCTACTTTCTCAGTGCCGTAAATATTGCTTTTCCGGGTCATCCCCATGTACAGCTTAGATATGTACCATAAAAACCGCAGGGGAAGATTGGGGTTCACTGTAGACTGATGCTCATACAAAGAAAGCCTGGCATCAATAATGAAGGATAAATCATTCTGCATGTTCATGTAGATAGCGCTTTCCAATGTATTGATTTCCAAAAGCTCTGGGTCTGTATAATTTTTCCCGCTTATGGCATTGTATAATTCCAACAGCTTTTCCTTGTCCTGAAAAATCATGGTAAAGATTCTGGATTTGTAGACCCGGTTCACAGCAAGGGATTTTTCCTTCTGTTGAACAGGTTCTCCGGCTGTATTTCTGCGGATACTCCTGTCTGGCTTATATGCCTCTCCTATTCCTCCAGAGGGCGGTTCCATATTCTGTTCTGCAAAGCCGCCATATCCTGCTTCATTTTTCTTGCCTGGCATTTTTCTGATGAACCCAGGCTTTTCTTTTCTGTCATCCTGTGTTTCTCCCATAGTATACCTCCTTTTCTTTTTTCATCAGGCAGGAGGCCTTTTGACAGGACACAGGTTAGAAACGAATCTGCCGGTAAACCGCTTTAAGTAAACATCCTGTTCCCTACTAAAAAAGAAAC
>CABSEJ010000053.1 GCA_902476765.1 uncultured Blautia sp. | reverse complement strand
GCGGTGGGTCGCTTTAGCGACATAACTCCTCTCCACCGCAGTGCGTTCCTGCCCGGAGGGCTTTTTGTTCTTCTATAGGAAATTCAAAGGATTTCCTATAGAAGAACAAAAAAACAACGCCAAATGGACATGTCTGCATATCCACTTGGCGCTGATGCCAGGTTATCGTATTCCACTGCTGTACGGACGGTAAGTTTAATTTCCCATTGTCTGCATGGAGTAATTTGACTTACCCAGAGCGTTTCCCTTCCCAGGCTCTTGAAACTGGCCCAGGACCCTTCCTCTTACATAACTGCGTATCTCATCGGGTGTGGAATCCAGAACCACTGCAAATTCCCCGAAAGCCATATCTTCTGCAAATTTCAGAAATTTCTGCTCCACCTGGTTCAGTTTCCTGTTCTTTTTTCCGGCCTCAAACTGCTTTACATAGACGCCTTTAATCAAAGCCAGAAACACTCTCATATCATTGGTATCCAACATTCTGCGGTAATGGTCCGCCAGCTTACTCTGCTGCCTGCAGGTAAAGGTATCCGCCGGAATTTCCTCTACCTCCTCTATGTAGTCCCTGACTTCCCCCGGCGTCAAAACCTCTCTCATATATACCTGAGTTTCTACCGGCACATAAACTTGGTCCCCTGCCGTAAAAACAGGGGACAGCTTATAATACTCTTTCTTGTCATGCATGGATTCCTTAAAATATGCTCCGATATCTTCTACCCTGCAGACTCCTCTTTTTCCGTAAATCACATAGGTACCTTTTTCAAACATCATATCCCTCTTTTCTTTTTCCGGTCTATATCCATATCTTTATTATACCGAAAAAGGAAGGGGTGTTTCAAAGGCAATTCTGCACGAAATCCCTGAGTTTGCTACTGGGCAAATTGTCTTTTTTCTTATGCATTCAGCGGATATTTGTCTGTAAGAGACTTCACAATAGCCATAGCCTGAGCCTTATTCTCCCTGCTCTTTACCATGAGAGCAATAGCCTCTGCAATCTGGTCCATATCCTCCTGGTTCATACCTCTGGAAGTTACTGCCGCTGTTCCCAAGCGCACGCCGCTGGTGACAAAAGGAGATTCCGGGTCATTGGGAATGGCGTTCTTATTACAGGTAATATTGGCTTCATCCAGAAGATGCTCCATCTCCTTGCCTGTAATTCCGGTGCCCCGCAAATCCACCAGCATCAGATGGTTTTCCGTGGTTCCTGATACAATGTTGATTCCCCTCTTAATAAGACCGTCGCAAAGTGCTTTGGCATTTTTCACAATATTTTCCTGATAGGTTTTATACTCCGGCTGAAGAGCCTCTTTAAAGCAAACGGCTTTGGCTGCAATCACATGCATAAGAGGTCCTCCCTGGATTCCAGGGAACACGGCCTTATTAAAGTTAAATTCTTTAGCCACCTGAGCGCTGCTCATAATCATACCGCCCCTGGGTCCCCTCAGTGTTTTATGGGTTGTGGTAGTAGTTACATGAGCATAGGTAATGGGGCTGGGATGTACGCCTGCAGCCACAAGTCCTGCAATATGTGCAATATCCACCATCAGATATGCGCCAACTTCATCTGCAATCTCACGGAATTTTTTGAAATCAAGGATACGGCAGTAAGCGCTGGCCCCTGCTACAATCAATTTCGGCTTTGCCTCCAAAGCAATTCTTCTCACTTCTTCATAATCAATGACACCCTGGTCATTTACTCCGTAAGGCACAATGTTAAAATAAGCTCCGGAGAAATTAGCCGGGCTTCCGTGAGAAAGATGGCCTCCATGGGCCAGATTCATGCCCATTACAGTATCTCCCGGTTTCAGCATGGCAAAAAATCCCGCCATATTGGCCTGGGCCCCTGAATGTGGCTGCACATTGACGTATTCACATTGAAACAGCTCTTTGGCCCGCTCTACAGCCAGACGCTCCACATCGTCCACACATTCACAGCCGCCGTAATACCGCCTTCCCGGATACCCTTCTGCATATTTATTGGTAAGAGGGCTTCCCATGGCAGCCATAACCGCCTTGCTTACCCAGTTTTCCGATGCAATCAGCTCAATATGTGAATTCTGACGCTCCACCTCCCTGCAGATACATTGTGCAATTTCTGAATCTGTGTTGTTGATTTCTTCCCATGAATACATATACTATTACCGCCTTTCTTTCTCATAAAGATATTTGTTTTTCCACCAAAGACATTTTGGTTATAAAAAAATGCCCAGAGCCGGAATCGAACCAGCGACACGAGGATTTTCAGTCCTCTGCTCTACCAACTGAGCTATCTGGGCTTTTATGCGATAAGACCGCTGTCTTACACAACACAGCAATCTTATCACATATTTTTGGTAATTTCAACACTTTTTTACACAATTGTATTTGTAATCATACCAATTCCTTCTACATCGCACTCCACCACATCTCCGGGAGAGAGAAATCTGGGCGGAAACATGCCCATTCCCACACCGGAAGGGGTTCCCATGGCAATGATGGTGCCTGCTTTCAGCGTCATGCCTGAGGAAAGCTCCCAAATCACATGAGGAATATCAAAAATAAACCTGTCTGTGCTGCTGTTCTGCCGCAGCACCTCATTTACCCTGCTTTTAATAGAAAGTACGGGAGGCCGCTTCACCGAGTCTTCAGTTACCAGGAAAGGGCCCATAGGGGTGAAGCCGTCCATACTCTTTCCGAAATACCACTGTTTATGTCTGGTCTGAACATTTCTGGCACTGACATCGTTGATGACCGTATATCCAAACACATAGTCAAAGGCCTCTTCCTTCTTCACCTGGAAGGCGTCTTTTCCTATAATCACACCCAATTCCGCCTCGTAATCCAAACTGTCCACAAGCCCCGAATACGAAGGAATAGTCCCTCCGTCCGGGGTAGCTTCGTTAACTCTCTTAGAAAAATAAACCGCATAGGCCTGGTCCCTGTGAAAAGCCTCTTTCTTATATCGTCTGGACTCCACCGCATGGTCTGCAAAATTCATTCCAAGGCAGATGATATCCTGGCGGGGATGAGGAATGGGGGCACAGTGAATCACTTGATTATAATCCATGGTATTTCCCTTGATGTCAGAAGCAGCACTTTTCAACATCTGAAGTTCCTGGGGCGTAATCTTTTCAATCAGCTCATTCATATCTCTGAAATGAAGGTCAAAATTTTCCAGGGGATAAAATTTCTGAAAAGCATTTGCACACATAACGCCCAGGCGTTCTCTGTCATCTCCATGAAGCTTATATGTAAGCAATTTCATAGCCATACCTCCTAAATCTAATTTTGTCTAAAATCCCTGGCCGGGGATTTTCACACGCTGCCATAGCAAATTCTCTTTCCTAATAGTAGCATACTGCACAAAAGTTTTCCACTAAATTTTACAAAATTTCTCTCTTTCCGGCCTGTTGCTTTCAGTTGTACTCTTTCTTTTATTTATGTATAATGAATAATTGATAACAGCAATACTACTATATTATAAAATCCAATCATCCCTGGGACGTAAGCCTGGGGAATTCTTTGTGAAGGAATGAAAATATGATGAAGATAAGAAGACTCTTAGCCCTGTGGAGCGGACGCCTGATTAAAACAGCCTGCCAGCTCACCGGAAAACAGGGGGTAACACTGGCGGGAAAAGTGGCTCTGTCCATCTATCCCCCCATTCTAAAAGAACTGGCCGGGGAAGTAAAAAAAGGGATTTTCGTGGTCTGCGGAACCAACGGAAAAACTACCACCAACAATCTTCTGGCCTCTCATCTGGAAGCCCAGGGATTCCGGGTAGTATGCAACCGTACAGGCTCCAATATGTTAAACGGAGTGGCCTCCGCCTTTGTTTTAAGGGCAGGTCTGACAGGACATTTAAAAGCAGACTATGCCTGTATTGAAATTGACGAAGCCTCTACGGTTCGGGTATTTCCCCATTTTAAGCCGGATTACATGGTTCTCACCAATCTGTTTCGTGACCAGCTGGACAGATACGGTGAAATCGACATCACCATGGATCTTTTATCCAAAGCCATGAAAATGGCTCCCGATATGAAGGTTCTGGTAAACGGAGATGATTCTCTTTCCACCTACCTGGCTCTGGAAAACCAGAATCCCCATTTTACCTTCGGCATCAGCCGGCAGGTCTGTCATGAAAAAGACGCCAGAGAAATCAGGGAAGGCAGGTTCTGCAAGCGCTGTGGAGCTAAAATGGAATATAATTTTTACCATTACAGCCAGCTGGGGGATTATCACTGCCCATCCTGCGGATTTTCCCGTCCTGCCCTTGACTTTGACGGGGAAAATGTATCCCTGCAGCAAGGTATTGAATTTGACGTAAAAGATTTTCATGTAAAAGCCAATTATAGAGGCTTCTACAATGTATATAATATTTTGGCCGTATACGGCGCTGTGTCTCTGGCCGGCGTTTCTTTAGATAATTTCAACCGGGTTTTAGGAGATTATACCCCTCAGTTCGGCCGAAACGAACTGTTTCACATAAAGGATACCAAAGTTATGCTGAACCTGGCCAAAAACCCTGCCGGCTTTAACCAGAATATTTCTGCCGTAATGACAGACCCGGCTCCTAAGGATATTATCATCCTCATCAATGACAACTCCCAGGACGGCACAGATGTTTCCTGGCTCTGGGACGTGGATTTTGACCGGTTGGAAAAGGCCAGCCCTGCCTCTATCACGGTCTGTGGTATCCGGTGCCAGGATATGCGGCTGCGGCTGAAATATGTGGACATCCCCTGCAGTCTGGAGCCGGACATAGAGAAAGCCATTGTCACCAAAATCCAAAACGGAACCAAAAATCTCTATGTTTTAGTAAATTATACCGGCCTCTATGCCACACATAATATTCTGAAAAAAATGGAGGGCAGGAAATCATGAAATTAACTATCGGACACTTATATCCCGACCTGCTGAATCTCTACGGAGACAGGGGAAATATCCAGTGCATGATGAAGCGGAGCCAGTGGAGGGGAATCGAAGCCCAGACCATTGAATTTACTCTGGAGGATTCCATTGATTTTTCCCAACTGGACATCGTACTCCTGGGCGGAGGCTCAGACAGAGAGCAAATGATTGTCTGCTCCCGGCTGCGCAGCATACAGAAGGATTTCAAGGCTTATGTGGAGGACGGCGGCACGGTGCTGGCGGTCTGCGGCGGCTATCAGCTTTTAGGAAATTACTATAAAACAGAGGAGGGGACCATCGAAGGCCTATCTCTGGTGGATTTGTACACAGAACAGGGCAGTCCCCGGCTGATTGATAATATTGTACTGGAAAATCAGGATTTTTCCATGCCCATCGTAGGCTTTGAAAATCACGGAGGGCGAACCTATATCGGAGGCAACAAGCCTTTTGGCCGGGTGCTTTACGGGCATGGCAACAACGGGGAAGACGGTTATGAGGGGGTTCTCTATAAAAATGTAGTAGGTACCTATCTTCACGGTCCTCTTCTTCCCAAGAATCCCCATGTATGCGATTACCTTCTTTCCAATGCTCTTATGCGGAAATACGGAACAGCCCAGTTGTCTCCTTTGGACGACACCCAGGAAAAAGAAGCCAACCAATATATTTACCGCCGGTTTGTAAAACAGAATCCGTAGCATAGAAAAATTGATTTAAAAATAAGTTTTAAAATTTTTCCAAAAAAGTGTTGACTTTTTCTCCATCCTATAGTAAGATATGTTTTGTCTTCGGCAGAGAAGAGAAAAAGTCAATAACCTGCGGGTGTAGTTCAGTGGTAGAACACCAGCCTTCCAAGCTGGATATGTGGGTTCGATTCCCATCACCCGCTCTTATGCGCGAGTGGCTCAGTTGGTGGAGCGCGACCTTGCCAAGGTCGAGGCCGCGGGTTCGAGTCCCGTCTCGCGCTTTTTTTATTCCTGCAAAGCAGGATTTTTTTATTTCTATTATCCTATATAAATATGTAAAAATCCAGGGGCTGTTACCAATAGCAGATTTCAGGAGTATATTATAAATATTCTTGATTTCTATTTTGTGTCACAGCTCCTGTTGTTTATATCGTACCTTTTCCTTTCATGGGCTTTTACAAAAATTTCTGTACATCCTTCATCAAAGTTTCTTCGGTGCGCACAATATCTTTGGCCAGATTCATACTGGGGCCGGAAGCATTTTTGTATTGGTTGATATACCCTCCCAGTGTCTGGATTCCCATATTGCAGCCGTCCATGAGCAGTTTGGCCACCTGGCTGCTGTCATTTTTCATCATCAGTTTCATATCCGTGGTCAGCTTTGAAAAGGCTGAAGCCATCATGCCTGGCTCCTTCTCCTGGCTCCCGTCTTCCATTAGCATTTTAGCTGCCTTTTCCTCATAGTCCTTATGCTTTTTATCATAAGTATCCATAATCTCTTTCAGCTCTTGATTCTTTACATAATCTCTCATCTGGTCAAAGCTGTTAATGGCCATTTTGCAGCCCAGACCGCACTCTCTCAGCAGCCCTCTGGTCTGTGTGTCCATAAAATTCCACCTTCCTGTTTTTTGCTGCCCTATTCTGTCAGTGGGCAGCTCCTGTTTTGAAATCAGTATTTCCGGGAAAAGAACTTTTTATTCTCCTTGGAAAATGATACAATACACTCAGAAAACATAAGAAACAGGAGCTGCTGCCTTCCGGTAAAACTTTTCGGAAATTTCCAGCAAAGCTCCGGACGAGGACAATTAGATGTTGAATTTTTTACGAGAGGAAAATATAGACCCGGACATTATCCATGGAATCCGGGAATTTCGCCAAAAATACTCTCCTCTGCTCAAAGAAGATGAGGAGCCGGTCAGATACCTGTACTATGGAAAGGAAATCTGGGAGGCAGCGGCCCAGGCCCTGCTGTGCGGAAAAAATCTGCTGCTGGCAGGAGCAAAGGCCACAGGAAAAAATATGCTGGCAGAAAATCTGGCCCAGGTTTTCGGACGGCCCAGCTACAATGTGTCCTTTCACATAAACATGGACGCTTCCTACATGATTGGAACCGATACCTTCCGGGAAGGCCAGGTTATGTTCCGTCCCGGCCCTGTTTATGAAAGCGCCGCCCAGGGAGGCTTCTGTATTCTGGATGAAATCAATATGGCCAGAAACGAAGCTCTGGCTGTTCTTCATTCTGTACTGGATTTTCGCCGTGTTATTAACGTACCCGGCTATCAACGGCTGCAGGTACACCAGGCGGCCCGCTTCATTGCCACTATGAACTATGGCTATGCGGGAACCAGGGACTTAAACGAAGCCCTTACCTCCCGTTTTATGGTTATCCATATGCCGGAGATTTCCCGTGACAACCTGGAAAAGCTGCTGAAAAGAGAATTTCCCTCTATGAAGAGGCAATATGTAGAACAATTTTCCGCTCTGTTCCAGGATATTGAGCAAAAATGCCGCAGCGGAGAGCTGACAAGCAGGGTACTTGACTTGAGAGGCCTTTTAGATGCACTCAGCCTTATGTCCAACGGTCTTTCACCCCTTCAGGCCCTGGATATGGGAATCACCAATAAAACCTTTGACGAATATGAACAGACATTGATTCGGGATGTGATTGCCTCCAGAATTTCCCCTAAACTGCAGGCACACAGCCTTTTTGAGGAATAACGCCATGAAACAGACAGACTCCGGCTCCTCTCCTAAAAGGCGGGCCCAGAACATAGTATGGACCGCTGCCCGGGAATACAGGTTCACTCCTGTTTTTTTGGCCTTTCTCCCTGACGGGGAGCCTGATTTTTATATGAATTCTATCATCGGTTATGTACATAAATGGTATGACACAACCATTATGGACCGCCTTTTTCAGTTTATAGAAAACAGCCTTTTAAAGGAAACCTATGACGGCCTCTTATGGATTGCCCTGGAAAACTGCGCTTATGAAAAAGAACTTCCCCTGCGGCCGGTTCTGGAGGAACTCCGCCGGGAACATGCGGAAAACTTTTTTCTTCAGGAACAGAATAAGTCCCGCCAGCAATGGATGGCACAAAACAGTCTGGTCTATGCACTGGAAGGGGCTAAATGGCGTATGGTGCTGGGCAAAGACCCTGGACTTTTAAATCCTTGGGAGAAAAAGCTTTTTCAGGAACTTCAATTTCACAGCAACATGGATACCCGGGAGATTGAAGCCAAAATCCTGGATATATTCAGCCGCTATTTCCACTTCCGGTCCAACTCCCGGCTGAAGCTTCTGTACCAGGATTTTCGGCAAAGGATTTCTTCCCGTATCCTGAAGCGGCTGCCCTCCCGCATCCTGCGTACCGAAGATTTAACCGCCGGACGGGCTATGAGACAGGGAGACGGGGGCCGGCTGGCCCAAAAGGGCTCCAGGCTTCCTCTCTCTCCTAAATCCCGCTCTCTGGAAGCTGACGCTCTCTATGTAGAAGGCTGTTTCGGCCTTCCCATGTATCCCCGGCTGGAAATGAACCGGCTGGAAGACTCTCTCTGCCGGGATAACCATTTGTCCTGCCGCCTGTATTTTACCAATGGAGAAAAGGCAGACATAGGAGGGAACCATCCTCTTGTAGAAAAATTCCGGAGAGAGGCAGCAGCCCAAAAACAAAAAAATAAAACCTACTATGAAAGCCATAGGAATTTTTGTCAAAACAGCATTCACAAACTGAGCCGGCAAATAAAAAACGCCATGCTGGTTTATCCCCAGCCCCTCCAAATTCCCGGACGCAGCGGACTGTTGTTTCCGTCCAGAGTATGGAAAGCCCAATACCTGGAGGATGAGCGGATTTTCCAGGACACCATCCCCGAAGAGCAGCCGGATTTCTCCGTATCTCTTATGCTGGACGCCTCCGCTTCCCGGCTGGACAGCCAGGAAAGCATTGCTTCCCAGGGGTATATTATCGCCAAAAGCCTGTCCCTCTGTAACATCCCTCTCCAGGTTTTCTCCTTTTTAAGCCTTCGTGGCTACACTGTGCTGCGGCTTTTCTCCAACTATGAGGAAGAGGGGGGAGAAGAAAAAATTTTCGACTACTGCGCCGCCGGCTGGAACCGGGACGGCCTGGCCCTTCGGGGAGCAGGTCATCTGATGGAAGACTCTCCCGCCAAAAACAGAATCCTTATTCTGCTTACTGACGCCAGTCCCAATGACGATGTCAGACTTCCCCAAAGCCTGGAAAAGGGCCGTCCATTGGGGCAGGATTACTCCGGAGAACCAGCCATAGAGGATACGGCCCGGGAAGTGGCAAGACTCAGAAAGGACGGCATACGGGTTATGGCCATCCTAAACGGAAGCTCCGCTGACACCCAGGCCGCTGTCCGTATATACGGAAAAGATTTTGTACGAATCGAAAAAATCCAGCAGCTTTCCCAGGCTGTTGGATTACTGATTCAAAAACAGATACAGGGGCTGCATTAAGAGCAACTTTCGTCAGTCCCAAGCTCATATGCAGGCCTTGATTTTATGAAAAAGAATCCTGCTTTGCAGGATTCTCCGCCTGGGTTGGGTCGCTTTAGCGACATAACTCCTCTCCGCCGCAGTGTGCTCCTGCCCGGAGGGCTTTTTGTTCTATAGGAAATTCAAAAGAATTTCCTATAGAACAGGATACCGTCGTCGCAGATACCTTACTTAGACGCTTTTAAACAGAGGGCTGGGAGATTATTCATCCCAGCCCTCTGTAAACCTGATATTCACGGCAATATTCCTTACTTCGTCTCCTTCTTGCAAATCCATATCTCCCAAATCTGAGACAGGGGGAAGCTCCCCGTCCTCGGAAATCTCCAGGTACAGCCAATCATAGGCAGCCTCATTGGCATTATCTACTGCCTCCTCTAAGGTGTCCCCCTCTGCCTGACAGCACTCCAAATCAGGAAAAACTGCCTTATATTTTCCTTCTTCTGTTTTTCTTATAATTGCAGGATAAATAAATTTCATAACCATTCTCCCTCATATACGTTTTGTCTGAAAGCATTATACTACAGCACCGGGCACAGGGCAACGACTTATATCCTACTCTCTCACAATCTTCACACTTCCCCAATGAGCCAGAAGGAAATATCCCCCGTAAATAAAGGCCACCAGCCCTGCAGTGATGCTAAGAGCCAAAGCATCTCCCTGGGTGCCGTAAATAGCCAGAATCTCCTTACACACCTGGATTCCAAAGAGAGAATGGATAAGAGCCAGCAGCAGCGGTAAGAGAAAAAGAATACTGTTCTGTCTTCTCAGAGCCTTCCGGATTTCCCTATGGCTGCAGCCCAGCTTCTGGAGAATCATGTATTTTTCCCTGCTGTCTGCGCTGTCAGAGAGAATCTTCAGGGCCAGAACTGCTGCCCCGGAAATCAGGAAACAGATTCCCAGATACAATCCCAGGAAAATATACATGGCGCTGCTTCCGATGGTATCATCGAATATCCGGGACTGAGTACTGACATGCACCGGCTCCCCGCTGCTGTCCCGGGGATTCAGCTTATAAGAAAACTCCTGGTCCATTTTCTGGCAGAAAGCCTTGCTTTTATCCCTGTAATCTGCAATGACATAGTTGGAATACCGCTCCTCCTTCTGAAACTCTACACTGTCAGGCACCAGCAAAATCCCCATATTATAGAAGTCATAATTCATCATCAGATACCCTTCCTGACAGGAACTTTTGGCTGGTCTGTAGGTTTTTCCCTGTATTTCAATGGTTTTCCCCTGAGAAAGTCCCAGATTAAAACGGCTTACCGCACTTTCCTGGTTGGCTACTACAAGATACTCATCCTCCTTCAGGCTATAAGTGGGAAGTCCATATACCCTGGCTGCCCGGTTATATTCCTCCACTCCCATCATCTCCACTTTCTCTTCATCAAACAGCTTCCCGTAATAGTCCTCTGCACCATGAGTATAGCCTGTCACTGCAGCATTGGTAACTCCTTCTTTTTTATATGTATACACACTGCATAATTTCTCAAAAATGTCCGTGTCTACCTGCTGCTCCCGAAAAACCGCCTCAATATCCCGGTCTGTCTCTCCCTCTAAAATCTTACTCATAGAGATAGAAACCGGAGCCAGCTTCAGAGCCTGCTTATCCTTATAATCCTTCCTGGCTATGGCAGAAAACAGAAGGCATATGGTCATAAACACCAACAGGCAGATAACGCTTAAAGCCATAACCGTAGAATTTAACCGGTTGGAAATTTCCCCGCACACAAAGGAATTTAATCCTTTATAATAAGTCCTGTGCAGTCTTCCTGCCGCTGCCATGAAAAATCCGGACAGAGACCAAAAAATCAAAAAAGTGCCTATGATTCCCAGTATCACCTGCGTAAGCACATCCATCTCTGTAGCCAGAGCATCCTGGTTAGCCGTTACATTATAATAGGCTGTTCCCAGTATGAAAACTGCAGCCAGAAAGACCAGGCCGCAGAGCCAGGGCTTTTTCAAAAAATTCCTTTCCTTTTTCTTTCCTGCATGGATAAAATCTACCAGCCTGGTACGGCTTACCGCTACTGTGTCAAAGACCATTACCACCAGATAGATAACCAGGAAATATCCTACGCTTTTAGCCGCTGCCTTGGGTGAAAAAGTAAACACATAATGGGACACATCCGCCTGAAACAGATTAGAAACGGCCAGGGACATAAACTGAGATAATCCTACACCCAGCACCAGACCTACTGCCAGGGAAATCAGTCCCATCCAAATTGTTTCCAGCCATAAAATACCTGCCAGCTTCACACGGCCCATACCCAGGGTCAAATAAATCCCGAATTCCTTTTTCCGCTTTTTCAGCATAAAACGGCTGGCATATACAATCAGGTATCCCAAAACCAGAGACACAAAGACGCTGACTCCCTCCAGGACACCGTTCATAGTGCTGACAATAGCTGCTTTTATCTGGTTCACATCCATCATAGCTGTCTGGGTTTCAATAGCGTTAAAAATATAAAATACAGAAATCCCCAGAATCATGGTAAAGAAATAGATGGAATAATCCCGCAGGCTTTTCTTAAAATTCTTTACAGAAAGGCTAAACAACATGATTCAAGTCACCTCCCAACAGGGAAATTACATGGATAATCTGGTTAAAAAATTCATGCCTGCTCTCCTTACCCCGGCGAAGCTCATGAAAAAGCTTTCCATCCTTTAAGAACAGCACTCTTCTCCCATAGCTGGCGGAAAATGCGTCATGGGTAACCATCAAAATAGTGGCCCCTAAATCCTGGTTCATATACTGCATACTTCCCAGCAGCATGCCTGCGCTCTGAGAATCCAGGGCCCCGGTGGGTTCATCCGCCAGAATAAAGGAAGGGTTGGTAATCAGAGCTCTGGCACAGGCGCACCTCTGCTTCTGTCCCCCTGACATTTCGTAGGGATATTTTTTCAAAACCTCTGTAATATTTAATTTCTCTGCTATTTCTTTTACCTGACGCCTGATTTTTTCAGGCCGTACATTTTGAATCTGGAGAGCCAGCGCAATATTATCAAAAGCATTCAGCGTATCCAAAAGATGAAACTCCTGAAAAATAAAACCTATTTTCTCCCTGCGGAACTTCATCAGATTTTTTCCTCTTAGTCTGGTAATATCCTGCCCTTCCACCAGAATGTGGCCGCTGGTTACCCGGTCAATGGTAGATATACAGTTTAAAAGCGTAGTTTTCCCTGAGCCGCTGGCTCCCATCACTGCGGTAAACTCTCCTTTTTCCACAAAAAAGCTGATGTCATTTACGGCTTTCGTCAGGCTGGACCTGCTTCCGTAAAACTTTGTCATATGTTGAACCTCTAATAATGCTTCCATAAGAATCCTCCTTTTTGTTTTTCACCCCTATTAGAACAAAAGTGTGCTTCGCACACCCTCGCAATTCCATTTTCTTCCAAGAAGCACACTTTTGCTGCGCCGAGCGTGGTCAGCTTTAGCTGACATCTGCCTTTCATGCGAGTGTGCATCGCTGCGCAAAGCGCTTTTTATGATATAGGAAAGTGAGAACTTTCCTATATCATAAAAAAACAGAGAGTCAGAAACCATGGAAGAATATAAAATAACCTTACATCTCTGTAAGGTTATGAAATGGGGTATATATGGCTGTCTCTTTTAAATTCCAGGACAACCCGGGTATATTCTCCTTCCTCTGATTCTATGGAAATCCTGTGGCCCAGCATACGGCACATACTGCTGCACAGATACAGCCCCATGCCGGTGGAGCTTTGGCAGATACGCCCGTTCTTCCCGGTAAATGAATGCTCAAAGACCCTGGGAACATCTTCTCTGGGAATTCCCATTCCGTTATCCCAAAGACTCAAAACCACCTTATCTGACTCTTCCGAAAAAAGCCGGATACAAGGTTCCTGCTGTTTCCTGTATTTTACACTGTTGCTGAGAAGCTGGCCCAGAATAAAGCCCATCCACTTCTCATCCGTCAATACTTTTACATCTCCTACTTCCTGGATGACCTTCACATGATTGCGGATAAGGCTGTCCTTATGCTTTGCAATGGCACGGTTTATTATTTCTCCCAGAGAATACTCCTTTATCACATAATCCTTCTGGGGAACCTGGCTTCTCAGATAATACAGAACCTGCTCCACATACTCGTCAATACGATTTACCTGCTCCTTTAAAAGCCTGGCCTGCTCTCCCCCTTCCTTGTGGAGCATTAGTCCCATACTGGCTATGGGAAGCTTAACCTCATGGACCCAGGTTTCCACATATCTTTTAAAATCCTGATTTTTTCTTATCTGGCGGAAAATTTCGTCATTCATAGCCTTTCCCATCTCCGCCAAAACATCCCAAAGGATTTTTCCCTCCAAAAAATCCGGTCTCTTTATCATTTCCTGAATCAAGTATTTCTCCTGAAAGCTATCCAGCCTTTTCTGCAAATTTTCATAAAATCCTTTTTTCCTGTAGTAATCCCGGAAAAGACCAGCCCACATTCCTGCCATCTGCAGCACAAAAATAAAAATCTGAAGCTCCGGCTTTGCCTGAAACAAAAAAAGCACCATTTGACAAATAGCTGCACTCAGTAAGCCTGCTAAAATAAAAAACTTCTGATCCTTAAAATACACCTTCCAGCTCATATCAGAATATATCCCTGCTTTCTTCTGGTTTCCACCGCATGTTCTACTCCGGCTTCCTGCAACTTTTTCCTGAGACGGTTTATATTTACAGTCAGGGTATTATCATCAACAAAATCGCTGCAGTCCCAGAGATAATCCATCAGCTCGTCCCTGGACACTATCCTTCCCCGGTTCTTTATCAGATAATACAAAATGGAAATTTCGTTTTTGGACAGCACCACCTCTCTGTCCTCCCAACGCATGGTACTGCGTAACAGATTGACCGTCACCGGGCCGTACTGTATTTCCTCGGTATGCTCCTTAGGCCCCATCCTGCGAAACAAAGCCTCCAGCTTCAGAAGCAGCAGCGTAGGATTGTATGGCTTTACAATATAATCATCAGCCCCATAGCTCATAGACAGTATCTCATCCATATCCCCGGACCTGCTGGTGAGCATAACAACCGGAATCTGTGATTCCTTTCTCAGGCTCCTTAAAATTTCCTGTCCATTGGCTCCCGGAAGGAGAATATCAAGAAGCACTAAATCCGGTTCCATAGCCAACAGCACTTCCCTGGCTTTCTGAAAATCCTCCACCACACAGGTTTCATAGCCGTTTTCCTCCAGCAGCCCTGTAAGAGCCTCTCGCAGTACCAGGTCGTCCTCCACCACTGCTATTTTCTTCATGTCCGCCTCCTGTCATTTCCCTACCAGTAAATTTTCCAATCCGGATTTAAAACTCGCTGCAGGGCCTCCATATAGAAATAATCTCCCCAGATAACACACTCGTCCACCCCGGCTTCTGCACAGGTATTATAGGGTGTTTTCTTAGAATAGACGCCATGAAGCAGCAAGCCGTTGCTGTCCTCCTTATTTTTTACCATATAATTTTCTATAATACTTTTCAGCAGTTTGAGAGCCACGGAACGGTAATACCTGCTGTCTTCTGCCTCCATATATTTACTCATTTCCAGCATACCACAGACAGCGATTACACCAGAGGAGGAATCCCTGGGCTCCTCATCGCCTTCCCCAAAGGTCAAATCCCAATAGGGGCATAAATCCTTGGGAAGATGCTCCAGAAAATAACGGGTCACCCGCTTAAAGTATGTAATATATTCCTTTCTGCCTGTATAACGGTATCCCACGGCGGTGCCGTAAACGCCCCAGGCCTGTCCTCTGGCCCAGGCAGAACCGTCTCTGTAGCCCTGACAGGTAGCGCCATGATCCGGCTCCCCTGTTTCCGGGTTCATGAAAAAGGTATGCCAGGTAGAATCATCGGGACGGATAAGATTCGCCAAAGCCGTATGGATATGTTGCTCCGCAATATCCCGGTATTTTTCCTCTCCTGCCTCCTGAGCGGCCCAATATAAAAGAGGCAGATTCAGCAGACAGTCAATAATAAACCGGTAATCCTCTTTTGCCCCCATCTCCCCCCAGGCCTGAATAAACCGGCCTACCGGCTGGAAACGTCCCATCAGCTGGTCTGCAGCTCTGACTGCAGCTTCCCTGGCTTTTTGGGCCCCAGTCAGCTTGTAGGCAGCCACACAGGAAAGACTGTACAAAAAGCCCATATCGTGATGGTCTACATTCTCTTTTTTCAGGATTCTCTCCAGGAAAGAATCTACCTGGCACTCTCCGGCCTGCCGCAGCATTTTCTTATCCTCTTCTGTCACTGCGTTTTCGTAAGCCAGCCAGATTTCTCCTGTCCAAAAGCCTGTGGTCCAGTCTACATTAGGTCCCGGCTCATAAAAATTCCCAAAGCTATTGGCTCCGGGAAACTCCCTGGTAAACCGAGGCAAATTCCTTTTTACCTGCTCCACAGAAAAAGCCATAGCCTCCTCTACCTCTTTTCTATCCGCCTCCTGATACTTATCCAAATCCTTTAAAGTTATCCATTTCTCCATAATCTCTCTTTACCTTCCTTAAATCCCCAAATGCATATATGATTTTCACTGTAGTGTACTGACACGTTCATTTTCAGCATAATGACGTAGAATGAATTTTCATTCTGCAAGGCGGAGGAATGAGACGTAGCGGTGGCTACGTTGATTGACGACAACGCAGCAGATGGAAATTCAGGCAAGTCATTTGTTGAAATGTGAACGTGTCAGTACAGTAGGTTGGTCCGTTTCAAATAAATACAAGCAACCGCCCGCAAATGATTTGGCCTGTAACACCATTGTTTCTAAAAATGAATATAGCATAATTCAATAATACCGTCAATTAAGCATATCCTGCTAAATCTTCCATATAGTTCTAACTGTTCACACAGCAGCCTGACACTTGCTGTCGGGCTGCGTAAGAACATGGTTCAGGTGTGAGCAGAGTTCTCCGCCTGGGTTGGGTCGCTTTAGCGGCATAACTCCTCTCCGCCCCAGTGCAAGCCTGCCCGAAGGGCATTTTGTTCTCTGGGAAATTCAGAGGAATTTCCCAGAGAACAAAAAAGCAAGTGGTCGGCAAAGGCCTTCCCACTTGCTTTATTATCGTTTTCCCTCACAGGCTTTGGCATAATTTTCCCGGAACAGTTATACAAACTGATTCCTTGCCGCATCATAAATATAATCAATGCCTGCCAGCTTCGCTGCAATTTCTTTTTCGTTTAGCTCCTTATCCTCGCAGAAGGAGGAGAAGGAGGAATAAAAATCCCTCAACTGGGTATTTACATAGCTTAACAGCATTACCGGGTCTTTAGGTATCATTTTGGCCTCCCTTGGCATCTTAATCCTGCAGCGCCTGGGCGCTTGCAGTCAGTTTCCCATTTTCCAGGTCTATGACAATCCTGTCCTCTGCCCTCATATTTCCCTCCAGAATCAATCTGGCGGTAAGGGTTTCCACATGCTTTTGTACAAACCGCTTCAGAGGACGGGCTCCGTAAACCGGGTCATATCCCTGTTCAATAATATAATCTTTGGCCGGTTTTGTCAATGTAATAGATAATTCCTGGTCTTTTAATCTTCTGTTTAAATCAGCCATCAAAAGGTCCACAATACCGCTGATATTCTCTTTTGTCAGAGGCTTGAACATAATAATTTCATCCAGACGGTTCAAAAATTCCGGTCTGAAATGAGCCCGTAAATCCTGTTCCACCATATCCCTGGCTTCCTGACGGATTTCTCCGTTATCCTGGATACCCTCCAGCAGGTAAGAGGAACCGATATTAGAAGTCATGATTAAAATAGTATTCTTAAAATCCACAGTTCTTCCCTGGGAATCTGTAATCCGTCCGTCATCCAGCACCTGAAGCAGTACATTAAACACATCAGGGTGAGCCTTCTCAATCTCATCAAACAAAACAACAGAATAGGGCTTTCTTCTCACGGCTTCTGTCAGCTGTCCGCCTTCCTCATAGCCCACATATCCCGGAGGCGCTCCGATAAGTCTGGATACAGAATATTTCTCCATGTATTCACTCATATCTATACGCACCATGTTCTGCTCGTCATCGAAAAGAGCCGCAGCCAGTGCCTTGGCAAGCTCTGTCTTACCTACACCTGTAGGACCTAAAAACAGGAAGGAGCCAATGGGCTTTGTAGGGTCTTTGATACCTGCCTTGGAACGGATAATAGCGTCCGTAACCTTATCTACCCCTTCGTCCTGACCAATGACCCTTTTGTGCAGCTCATCTGCCAGATGGAGAATCTTGGAACGTTCTCCTTCCGTCAGTTTTGCCACAGGGATACCGGTCCAGCGTGAAATAATTCTGGCAATCTCGTCTTCCGTAACACTTTCATGAACCAGAGACAAATCCCGGTTTTTCACCTGCTCCTCTTCTGCTGCAAGCTGTTTCTGCAGCTTAGGAAGCTCCCCGTACTGTAATTTAGCCGCCTCGTCCAAATCATAATTTCTCTGAGCCATCTGAATACGGTTATTCATATCCTCAATCTGCTCTCTCAGCTTCTGGAGGCGCTCCACTGTAGATTTTTCATTATCCCACTGGGCTTTCTGGCTGTTAAATTTATCCCGAAGCTCTGCCATCTCCTTCTGCAGCTCTACCAGACGGTCCTGGCTTAAACGGTCGTCCTCTTTCTTTAAAGCCGCCTCCTCAATCTCCATCTGCATAATCCTTCTGCGCAGCTCATCCAGCTCCGTTGGCATGGAATCCAGCTCTGTCTTAATCAGGGCACAGGCCTCATCCACCAGGTCAATGGCCT
>CABSEJ010000052.1 GCA_902476765.1 uncultured Blautia sp. | reverse complement strand
ACACAATCGTTTCCATGTCTTTTTCATAAATCTAATGCTCCTTTCATTTTGGGTAATAAAATAGCCGTCCAATAAGAACGGCTGGAAATAGAAAAGGAACGTCATTTTAGGCGTTCCATAGTCTATAAGTTATTCAATTTTTTCTTGTTTCAATACTGATGTGCTGTACCATATCTTTGCATATCTAGGAAAACTTGCGTATCAAGGCTCATTCGTTAGTAGTAAATAAGTAGTAAATTGATGTGTTTGTTTCCTTGAAAATGCTGATAGATACTGTGTTTTAGCGGATAATCAGATTTTTATTGTGTTTTTTTTTAGAAAAATATAATCTTTTTAATTTTTTCATAATGGATTACGACATAACGCATATTATGTGATGTCTGTCTTTATCAGTCCCATCTTATCCAACTGTTTCTGGTAAATCTTCCCTGTATTTGATGTATAGATTCTTGTAATGTTCAGGCTGCTGTGTCCTAAAAGGTCTCCCAGTCCCGCCAAATCTTTTGTGATTCCGTAATAGACACGGGCAAAGAGGTGGCGCAGGTTATGGGGAAATATCTTACTTGCGTCTATTCCCGCCTTTTCCTTCAGGGCTTTCATCTCCCGCCATATACTGCTGCGGCTCTTGGGCTTTCCGTTCCTGGTAACAAAGATAGGCCCTCTGCACAGCCCCTGGTCTTTTGCATAGCGCAGCAGCTTTTTCCGCAGTTTTCCCGGCAGATAAATCCGGCGGTACTTTCCTTTGTTGCGGATTTCTATGTAATCTCTTTTCACGCTCTCCACCGTGAAAAACTCCAGCTCGCTGATGCGGATTCCTGTGGAGGCAATGGTTTCCATGCACAAGGCCAGCTGGTATTTTCCTTCCTCCCAGGCAATCCTGACCAGCCTTTCATATTCCGCCACAGTAAGCTCCTTCTCCTCTTTCAAGAACAGATTCTTCTACACTTTCAGCCGCCTTACCTTCAGGCCTCCTAAATCCAGAAATTCCATGAACTGGTTCAGGGCAGCCAGCATAGAATTGATACTGTTTACCATATATTTCCCCTGCAGCCATTCTTTATAGGACAAAAGCCGCTGTTTATCTACCATCCTTTCCTTCCCCAGATACCCAAAAAAGGTCCGTATATCCGTCAGATATTTCTGAATGGTAGTGCCTGCGTTTTCCCGTTCCAACAGGTAGAGTTTAAAAGCTTCTATCTGTTCTGGTCTCATTTCTGCCATAATTTTTTCCATGTTGTATACCTCCTGTCAATCAAGCAAAGAAAGAAGGAGCGTCACCTCGCTCCCTTAGGCTATAGAACAATTTGTTTCTCCGCTGCTCTCTGCAACCGTTCCAAAAACAATTTCACCGCAGGAGCAAAGGTCTGGTATTTTTTTGTCACTATATAAATATCAATGGCCTGCTCCGGCACTATGGGCCGAAAAACTAACCCGGTACCTTGAGTATTTACCAGCCCCTCAAGGCTGATTCCATATCCTGCTCCGTTTTTTATCAAGAAAGTGGCATTATATATCAAGTTATAGGTAGCCACAATATGATAATCCGTTCTTTTGGTCTGATCCCAAAAGCTATGATAGCTGCCGCTCCAGGTCCGTTCAGAAATAATCAGCGGAAGTTCCTTCAGCATGCTGTCGGGTATGGCGTCCAGAGAGGCCAAAGCATCTTCCTCTCTCATCAGAACCCCTGTTTTATCCTGTACCGGAAGCTTATCATAGTTGAATTTATCCATTTTTTTCGGCGCCAGCAGCAGCCCAATATCCAACAGGCCTTTATCCAGCCGTTCCATTACCGTGTCTGCATCTCCGCTGAACAGATGGAGATTCAGGGAAGGCTGCTCCCTTTTCAGCTTCTGGAAAACATCTGCAATAAATCCAAAAGCAGGGGTTTCCCCACAGCCCAAATGTATATCCCCGGAAATCAGCTCTCCTTCATTGTGAAAAGCAGCCTCTGTCTTGTCCATCAGCTCCAGCATTTCCTGGGCTCTTGCCCGCAGAAAATTGCCCTCCTCCGTCAATTCAATCTGTTTCCGGTTGCGGATAAGAAGCTGTTTTCCCAGCATGGCCTCCAATTCCATCATCTGTTTGGATAAGGTAGGCTGGGATATGTGAAGAGAATCTGCTGCTCTGGTAATACTCTGTTCTCTTGCTACGGCCAGAAAATATTGAAGATACCTGATTTCTATCATTTTACATTCCTCCAAACTATGTATATCATTCTACATAACTATTTGCTATTTTACTCCTATATATCTAAAATGTAAAGAAAGAAGAGGAGGTGCAAAAATGGATGGCATACACAGTGAAACAGAGCTTATGGCCTGCCTGGGGGACTGTGGCTTTACCCGGGAAGAAATAGAAAATTTCCAGAATGCGGTTCTTGCTCATGACCAGAACCTGCAGTGCTGCCTCCTGAAGCGGAAGCGTTGGCTGCTCATGGACAGTCTTCATGATATGCAGCATAAGATTGATTGTATCGACTATTTGCTGCTGAAACTAAAGCAAAGAGAGAAGGAGGATGGCTGAGGTGGGACAAAAAGGCAGCCAAAGAAATCAGCTCCAAATCCCCCGGACTTCCCCTCTTCTGTTTTCCGACAGACAACTGAGAGAGATGATTCTGCCACTGTTTTTTGAGCAGCTTTTGCTGATGCTGGTAGGAATTGCAGACACCTTCGTGGTAAGCTACTGCAAAGAGGCAGCGGTTTCCGGTGTTTCCCTGGTAAATTCTTTTAATACAATTTTCCTTTTTCTCTTCACTGCCCTTTCTTCCGGAGGTGCAGTGATAGTCAGCCAGTACCTGGGAAGGAAAGAAAATACTACCGCCTCCCAGGCAGTGAGCCAGCTGCTTTCCCTGTCTCTGCTGTTTTCTCTGGCCGTGGCTATAGTAACAGTTGTGGGAAATGAGGAAATCTTGGGGTTTCTATTCGGCAGGGTGGAACCGGAAGTCATGGAGGCCGGAGTCACTTATCTGCGTATTTCCGCTTACTCCTATCCTCTGCTGGCAGTCTATAACGCCGGGGCAGCCTTGTACCGCAGTATAGGAAAGACCAGCACCACCATGTATATTTCAGTCCTGGCCAATTTTATAAATGTAGCCGGAAACTGCATCGGTGTATTTCTGCTCCATGCCGGGGTAGCCGGAGTGGCCTGGCCTTCCTTCTTGTCCAGAGGCTTTTCCGCCCTTCTTATTACAGGACTTTGTTTTGGAAAAAGTCTTCCCATCCGCTACCGTTGGCAGTGGATTTTCACCTGGAACAGCAAGCTGCAGAAAAAGATTCTGGGAATCGCCCTTCCCAACGGCATAGAAAGCGGTATATTCCAGTTTGTAAAGGTGGCGCTTTCCAGTGTAGCTGCTCTTTTTGGTACCAGCCAGATTGCCGCCAACGGCATTGCCCAGAGTATCTGGAGCCTGGCCGCACTTATGTGTACTGCCATGGGGCCTGTATTTATCACGGTAATCGGACGATGTATGGGATCCGGGGAAATCAAACAGGCAGAATTCTATTTCAAAAAGCTGCTGAAACTTACTTTGGGTCTGGCCTTTATCTGGAATGTCTTGGTTTTTGCCGTGACGCCCTTGATTCTAAAGGGCTATGCCGTTTCCGAGGAGACCAAAAGCCTGGTACTTCTGCTGGTGCTGATTCACAATCTTTTTAATGCTGTGGCCTTTCCCCTGGCAGACCCTCTGGGAAAGGGACTGCGGGCAGCCGGAGACGTAGGCTTTACCACAGGAGTTTCTATTTTTACCACTGTGGGAATCCGCCTGGTATTTTCCTGGCTTTTTGCTCTGGTCCTTCGGGGAGGTGTCGTTGGAATTGCCTGGGCCATGTGTCTGGACTGGATTATCCGGGGCATTATCCTGTTATTCCGCCTCAGACAGGGGAAGTGGAAACGCTTCCAAATCATATGATGTGTTGGCGGAAAGCTCTTTATTAAAATTTGTAAAGGAGAACATTATGGAATACAGAAAACTTGGTTTGTCAGACCTGCAGGTTTCCCGTATCTGTATGGGCTGCATGGGATTCGGGAATCCCCTCACCGGCCAGCACAGCTGGACCCTGGAAGAAGAAAATTCCCGGCAAATTATCCGCCAGGGCCTGGAATCTGGCATTAACTTTTTTGACACGGCTATGGGGTATCAGAACGGGACCAGCGAGGAATACCTGGGACGGACTATCAGGGCTTTGACAGACCGCAGCCAGGTGGTGATTGCCACCAAATTCATTCCCCGCAGCAATGAGGAAATCCAAAACAACATCACCGGGCAGCAGCACATCCAAAACTGTCTGGACGCCAGTCTGAAACGGCTGGGCATGGACTATGTGGACCTTTACATCTATCATATGTGGGACTATCAGACTCCCCTCTATGACATTATGGAAGGTCTGAGTCAGGTAGTCAAAGCAGGAAAAGCCCGGTATATCGGCATTTCTAACTGTTTTGCCTGGCAGCTTGCAAAGGCAAACGCCCTGGCTGAAAAGGAGGGTTTTCCCAAATTCGTCTCTGTCCAGGGACATTACAATCTGATTTTCCGGGAGGAAGAGCGGGAAATGGCTAATCTCTGCCGTGAGGACAACATAGCCATGACCCCCTACAGTCCTCTGGCCGGAGGACGGCTGGCCAAACATCCCCAGGACACCTCAAAACGTCTGGAGCAGGACAGCTACGCCCGGCAAAAATATGATGCCGCTGCTTCCCAGGATGCCATTATTCTTCAGCGGGTAGCCCAGCTGGCAGAAAAAAGACAGGTTTCTATGACGGAAATCTCTCTGGCCTGGCTGCTGACTAAGGTAACAGCTCCCGTAGTAGGAGCCACCAAGGTTTCCCATGTGGAAGGAGCCGTAAAAGCCGTGGATGTAAGGCTTACAGAAGAAGAATGCAGATATCTGGAGGAATGTTATGTTCCTCATAAGCTGGTAGGCGTTATGGCAGATAACACCCCGGCTTCCGCAAAACAAGAACATGTCTGGTCACCAGTGTACTGACACGTTCACATTTCAACAAATAATCGAGGTGATAGATATGAAAATTGTTGTAATCCAGGGCAGCCCTCATAAGAAAGGCTCTTCTAATATGCTGGCAGAGCAATTGATAAAAGGTGCTGCCCAGGCAGGACATGAAATCCAGGTTTTGGATACGGCCCATATGAATATGCACCCCTGCCTTGGCTGCGAGCATTGCGGAATGAACGGCTCCTGCGTCCACAAAGACGATAATACTTTGATACGGGATGCCCTTTTATCCTCTGACATGGTGGTTTTCGTAACCCCGGTCTATTATTTCGGCATGTCAGCCCAACTGAAAATGGTCATTGACCGTTTTTACAGCTATACCATGAAATTATCTGCTAAGGGATTAAAGGCTGCCCTGATTACCGCTGCCTGGGATGATAATGAGGATGTTATGCCCTATATAAAATCCCATTACGAAAAGCTGTGCCAATACATGAATTTTCAAAACCTGGGAATGGTGCTGGGCACCGGCTGCGGTACTCCGGAAATGACACGCACCTCTTTTCACATGAAGGAAGCCTATGACTTAGGTCTGTCCCTATAACCAAGGATAAAAACGGCAAAGAAAGCACACCACCTTCTCTCTATTTCTCTTGGGTATGCCTTGCGTCCATAGTCATAAAGCGACGCAGATTGAACATGAACAGCGAAATACCCCAATGCAGGCATAGAAAGCATTATCTGGCAGTTATGCTGGTATGCAGGCATCGGGGTATTTGCTCCTCCGCAGATACTCAATGAAAGGTTCGATGAAAGGTTGCGTTTTTTTGTCGGACAAGTCGGATAACTTGAATGGTTTAGATGACTTGAATGGCTAAGATTCTTTGAACGGCCTGGATAGTTTCTCCAGTCCATACTCCTGAAACACCAAATCCGGGGCAATTCTCTCCTGATATATTCCCCCTGCTCTTTTAAATCCGCATTTTTCGTAAAGGTCCAAAGCCGGCTTATTGATGTCCACTACAAAAAGCCGCAGCCATTTGGCTCCTTTTTCCCCAGCCAGCTTTTCTGCCTGCTCCAGCATTTTGCTGCCAATCCCCTGTCTTAAATATTTCACATTCACCCCTAACCGGTCTATATACATAGCCCGGGCTTCCGGCTCCTGCCACTGCAGAGCCTGTTCCCCTGATGCTTTTTCACAGAGAGCGAAACCTCCCGCTATGTCTTCCCCCTCTGCCAAAACATAAAAACATTCTGCCTCTATATCTTCCTGGAAAAATTCACAAGGATAGATTTCATCCCAGATAGAGATTTGATTGTCCTCCATGTTTTGGATAATGTCCCGGTATACCTTTTTAAGTTTTGGAAGGTCTTCCAGCTTTGCTTGTCTGAATTCCATTTTTCTGTCTCCTGTTTAGTTTTGGTAAAAGGCCTTTGGCCTGTAACTTTACTGATTTTTCACATAGCTTAGCTCTTCATTTTTTATCCAGGTACCGTCTGGCGCTTTCCGGTAAGGCAGCACCTGACGGATGGCCTCCGCCCGAATGGGGCCGTAGATATGGGGATAATTCCTGCCGCAGCCTTCTAAATCCTCCCATTTTACCGGAGCATCTAAAAGCTCTGTCTCTATCAGCAGCAATACCAGCTCTTCGTCCACATCGTCAAAATGAGGAGATACTCTCCAGAAATATTCTATGGAAGAACAGTGGATAAATGGATTTTTCTCCAGCAATGGTTTTCCTATATAGTCCTGGCCTTTCATTTCCTCCCAAAGTTCTTTTTTTATACAGTGTAATATCAACATATCGCATCCTCCTGTGGTATCTTATTATCTTACTGCTTGGCCACCCCTGCATAGCTCCAGGTCTCTCCCAAGTCCTGAGACTGAAAAAGCAGTCCCTGAGAATTCCCTGCCTGGCTGACAGCCAGAATAGTCATAACCTCCCCATCCCTCTGGGGCATATTTAAGTAGCCGTAGCTCTCCTTGGTGTATCCGTATTCCTGAGCTGTCTTTGGCAGTTCTGTCACGGCTTCCCAGGGCAGGCTGATTTCTGCAAAGCTTTGACCTCCATCTCTGGTTATATAAAGCTTAGATGTAGTCTGAGAGGCTCCGGTAAGTCCGGCTATTCCAAAGTTTTCGTCATAGAAAATCAACCCTTCTGTAACTCCTATATTCCCCATAAAAGGGTCTTTATTGACCATGGTCCAGGTTTCTCCTCCATCTGCAGTACATTCCAGCTGATAAAACCTGCTTCCTGCCGCAGCGTCTGCTACTTTCATCCTCCAGCCTGTACTGTGATCCAGAAAGAAGTACATAGAACCATCCGAATTGTCCAGAGTCCAGGTTTCTGCCTCTTTGGCCGTCTGGGTCTGCCGGGCCTCTTCTGCCTTCTTTATCGTCTCTACACTGACATACTCCGGCTCCATCATGTAGCGGATTGGAGTTATCTCTTCCACTGCCGGAATATAAAGAGAAGCTTCATAGCCAACCATCTCTCCTCCTGACATCAGCTTAGAAAAATCTTTCTCCCCTTCTGTCTTTCCGTCCCCGTCAGCGTCTCCGGGAATGTAAGTCAGCCCTGCTGCCTGGGAAAATGCTCTTCTCC
Organism: uncultured Blautia sp.; assembly: GCA_902476765.1. Classification (GTDB taxonomy): domain Bacteria; phylum Bacillota; class Clostridia; order Lachnospirales; family Lachnospiraceae; genus Blautia. The sequence goes on along the minus strand of CABSEJ010000052.1, from coordinate 11,238 downwards.
CATAGTACAGAATCTCATAGGTTTCCCGGGGAAACATCTGATCCCAGGCCTTTACCTGGGTCTCTATATCAGCTTTTTCCAAAATAGTAAGCATTGGCTGCAAAAGCTTGTCCGTCTCATATTCCACGCTGGTCTGATTCTGTAGCCACACCTGCATATCCTGGCTTTGGTCTGCGTCATAATCCACCAGATAAGTCTTTTTCTCTCCCTTTTCATCTTGTCCACAGAGGAAAGTATAGATACTTTGAATCTCACCTTCTGCATTAAAATCCACCTGAAACTGATTGACCACATACAGTTCCTTGGGCAAATCCAATTCCTCCTCTAAGTCTTCCAAAATTCCGGAAACCCCGGAATCAAAAAAATTAGTATGGTTTAAAGGTATCTGTCTTTCCGTAGAAAGCGCCTGAAGCTTTGACCCCAGCCTGCCATGATAGGGCATGGCGGAATAAATAACACCCACAACAAAGCAGCAGGTGCTGATAACGAAAACCAAAATTTCCAACAGCAACATATATCTTTTTCCTAAAGATTTTTCTTCTCTTTTGGTATCTTTATACTTTTTTCTCGCCACGAGCCACATAAGAAAACAAATCAGACCAGCCAACCCGCACAAAGCCAAAACCGGCAGCCTCTGTCTCACACCTCCAAATCTGCAGAGAAGCCATAGCTGCCACAGGAAAAGTATATATAACAAAAGACTGATTTTACCGGAAATCTTATAAAGAAACTTCAACTTCCCACATCCTCCTCTTTTCCACAACAAATTTATCCGGATTTTATATCGGCTTCTATTCTACCATTTAAAAGAGAAGAATGCACACATATTTTCTTTTCTGCCCTGGCAGAGCTGTTTTTCAAATGTCAGAGGAAGAAATCGCAGATGCCTTAGAAGAATCCATAGAAACCGTCCATGCTCTAATAGTAGAGCTGCAAAAAGAAAATTAAGCACAAATGAGACCGTTTCCATTTTCTGTTTACACAAAACTGAAACGGTCTCTGCAACTGGATTTTGCCCTATATCCTACGTTCACTTGAATGTTAAAACTATTTTTTATCCAACTCTTTCGCATACCATTCTCTATCTGCTTCAGGAATGCCTAGTGCAGCCATGGCCTGCTCACCTGTAAGTTTCATAGCTCCCATAAGGTTGACAATGGATTCCATCAACATCTCACGACGTCCCTGCTGGATTCCTTCTTCTCTTACGCCTTTGCTTAAATTACACATTAAGGTCACCTCGCTTTCTAACGTTGTGTTCATTTCAATTGAAAATTCTTCCTGTAGTATCCTCTTTTTTTCTTCTGCTTCCCGTTCTGAAGACAAGAGTACTTCCAATAGCTTTAAAATTCCTGTTTCCGCTTCAGATTCGCAGTTACCCAGACAAATCATGACAGCTGAAAGCAAATCGTAATTCTCAACAGCCTCTTTTACTTCTCCTATCAAATTTTCTTCTTTAATCGAATACCTGTTAATGGTATTACGTCTCTTTTGGGGCGGATTTTTACACACCCATATACTATAGACTTTCTTAATCTTTGAATACTGAGGTGCTGTAAATACTGTTCCGTACTGAGAAGTAATCAATCTTCCACAATAATATATCCCTCGCTTAATAATGGGATACCCCGGATAAAAATCATTTTGGGCTTCAATATTGATAATTAAGTGTATGGTATCATCTGTTCCTGGCACTGTAGCTAAAAAACGAATATCATAAGTGATTGTTCCTTCACAAATACTGCTGTCTTCATTCTGCATTCCCTGAATACGCTGGCTTCCCACTATTTCATCAGGATTAACCGCTTCCTGCGAAATTTGTGGCATACCTTCAATATATTTTTCTGCAATCTCTTTTACATCGCAATTCCTGTATTCATCCAAACAGCATTTCAATATCCAAGCTAAAATAATCTTATTTGCCAAAAGCCGCTTGCAGGCCGCATCATACGCCGCACCGCTATCAGCAGCTGTAATATGCTCTGATAATGTATTTTCCACGTTTATCCACCATTTCCTTTACATCCTATTCTTACGATAATCTTACCACAGTTAAAGAAAATAATCCATCTTCTATCTATCAAATTTGCAAGGCATAGTTGGGCAGTTCCAATCCGGTTACTGACCTCTATTTATCTGCTGAGGCGTTTCTGAAACACTTTTACAGACAGAATATAAAACACGGCTGTCAGTCCCACGCACCAAAGCAGGGCTGAAAGTAAGGTCTTTTCCTCCAAAGGTTTTCCCAGCAGAGCATTTCTCATGGCGTTTATCATGGGTGTCATGGGCTGATATTGTGCGAAAATTTCCAAAGGTCTGGGCATGGCCTCAGCAGGTACAAAACCGGAACTTAAATAGGGCAGCACAATGGCAAAGGTAAATAATCCGCTGGCACCCTCAGGGCTGCCGGCTGCTCCTCCAATAGCCACGGCCAGCCAGGAAAAGGCCAAGGCTGCTCCTGCCAGCAGCAGAATCAGAACACACCAGTCTCCTCCATTCGCCGAGGGACGAAATCCCATGAACAAGGCCGCCAGCAGCACCGTTCCTACAGCCAGGAAATTTCGGACCATGGCCTCCAGTATATGCCCTGTCAAAACAGCGGATTTCCTAATAGGCAGAACGGAAAATCGGTTCATCATGCCGCTGCTTACATCCCGGTTCACGAATATAGCAGTCACTGAAGAGCATTGTCCAAAACATTGAAGCAAAACTCCCGGAACAATATAGTCTACATATGAGATTCCTTCTACCTGTATAAAGCTTCCGAACAAGGAAACAAACAGCAGCATCATTATCAGCGGAAGGACAATACTTGTCAAAAAGGTATCCGGATTTCTTACCGAAAGCAGCAGGCAGCGGCCTGCCATGGTAAAACTGTCCCCATATCTTTTTCTAACGGCTCTCATAAATCTCTTCCTCCTTATCCTCTATCATAGCCAGAAATACTTCTTCCAGGTCAGGCTCCTGTTTGTAAAAATCTTTGACCGGTATCTGATTCTCATAAAGCCTGTGGATTAGTCTTGCCATGGTATCTGCTTTTCCGTCTGTAAAAAACCGGATTTTATATTCTTTAAGGCCATCTGCATACTCCTCCTGCTCCTTTGATTTTCCAAACAGCTTCTCCCCCTGAAGCAGCAGTCCGGCTCTGCGAAAATCCTCCTCACAGAAAAATTCAAATTCCACCTCCCCATGGGGAAGACGAGCCTTTAGCTCCTCCACGCTTCCCTCTGCGATTATCCGGCCTTTATCTAAAATTCCAATCCTGTCGGCCAGATATTCCGCCTCTTCTAAATACTGGGTCGTGAGAAAAATCGTCACTCCTGCGGCTTTTAGCTGTTGGATTGACTCCCACATGCTGCGGCGGCTCTGAGGGTCCAGCCCTGTGGTAGGTTCATCCAGAAAAATCACACTGGGGTTTCCTACCAGGCTCATTGCAATATCCAGCTTCCGCTTCATTCCTCCGGAATAAGTCCCAACGGGCCGGTCTGCCCAGGAAGACAGTGTGAAATCCTTTAACAGTTTACCGGCCATTTCTTTTGGCTTGGAAACATGGCGCAGCTTCCCCATTATCACAAGATTCTCCCTGCCCGTAAGGGCTTCATCTACTGCGGTAAACTGTCCGGTAAGACTAATGGCCTGGTGTACCTGTTCAGGCTCTCGGTGCGTATCATATCCTTGAACCTTAACGATTCCTCTGTCTGCTTTTATCTGGGTGGTTAATATGCGGATAGTTGTGGTTTTTCCGGCTCCGTTAGACCCTAAAAGAGCGTATATGGTTCCTTGGGGTACAGAAAGATTTACGCCTCTGAGCACCTTCTTATCCCCATAGCTCTTCTCCAGCCCTTTTACGAAAATAGATAGACCTTCTCTTGTCATGTATCTGCCTCCTTGCCGTATCAGATTTAAACATTATCATACCAACCGAACGAATGTATTTTGGTAAAAGAGAATGCGCAAGGTATTTTTCCTGGCGCATCCATCTCCGCTAAACATGGGAATTAACATCAAAATAAGGAAGAGCCAACAGGGCTTCTGTTTCTGCATTCATAAGAGGAAGTCCTATTTTTTCCAAGGTATCGGCAATAAACTGATACCTGCGTGCTATTTCTTCTTTGTCTCCCGGGAAAACCGAGGGTATCATCCAGAAGTCCAGCAGCACCAGAAATTCTGCCATCTCCCTGGGGTATTCGGTCTGAATAGAACCATCTTTCTGCCCTTCTTCAATCAGCTCCAGCCAGTAGGGAACTAAAACTTTTCGATTGCTCTCCAACATTTTGACTAAAACCTGAGGATTTTTCAACAGGGGAATGGCCTGCATTGTCAGCTCTACCTGATTTTCATTTGACTGATTCATTATCATGGCTTGTCTGATTTTCTCCAGACCAGTTAAATCATCCCGCTTTTTCAAAATCTCAAAGGGATTATTATGGATAAACATCCTATCGCCCAATGCATCCATGATGTCTTCCTTAGATTTAAAATGGTGGTAAATAGCCCCTTTGGTCAAGCCTCCCAGTTCGTCTACAATGTCCTGGATGGTGGTGCTATCATACCCCTTTTCTAAAAAAAGCCTTTCCGATACTTCCAGAATCTTCTCTACCGTCACTTCCGGATATTTGTTTCTAGCCATAGCCGCCTCCATTTACATTCTTTTGGTATGTTTGCATTATAAACCTGACCAGAATACTTGTCAAGCTTTTCATACCAAAAGTATGTAATCTTTTGTCATTGCGCTTTCAATTACATAGCAGCAGTCTGATTACCCTCTCTGCACATCTCTCTGTAGGCCTTAGGATTCATACCATAATGTTTCCGAAACCATTTCCCGAAATAACTGCTGGTACCGAAGCCTGTTTCCAAGGCAATATCCAGAATACTTTTCTCTGTTGCAGCCAGAAGCTCCTGGGATTTCTGAAGACGGTAAGACAGCATATAATCCACAGGAGTCAATCCCAGTCCTTTTTGAAAAAGACGGTAACATTCCCTCTCACTGATAGGAACCTGAGCGGCCATTTCCTTCACCGAAATTTTTTCTCCGTAATGTTCCTGGACATAGGCCATCATCTGCTTAATCCGTTCGTCCTCCAGCCCATTATATACTTGTTCTCCTTTCCTCTCTTCCATAGCCCATCCGTAGACCGTTTCCCATAGCCGGGAAAACAGACTCCTCAGCCGGAATTCATAGAAAGCTTCACCTTCCTGGCTTAACCGGATGCCCTCTCTCAGAAATTCCAAAACCTTCCGCCCTTCCGGGTCTTTCCGGTAAACAGGCACTGCTTCCATCCATTTCTGTTCCACCACAGGGGCCACATATTTCATGTCAAAAATACTTCCCCTGGTTCCTCCTAGAAATGAGCGGTCAAAAAACTGACTCTGAAGCTTAATTTTCCCTGCTTCTCCCACCGGATACAGGGCATGGAGAGCCCCGGAATTGATAAACACTCCATCCCCCTCCTGCAAAATAAATTCCTGGTGATTTGTCTTGTATCCCAGCTTACCGCCCAACACATATCCAAATTCAAATTCCTCATGCCAGTGCCAGGGAATTTCTGTAAAATAATAGGCTTCAGACATAGGAGTATACAGTCCGTAATGAAGCATTTGGCTCTTATAAATAATCTTTTCTTTTACCCGCCCCTCCTGGTCAATAGTTTCAATATCCAAATCTATCCCTCCTCTTTTTCAGCATTTCCGGTTTTTCTTTTCTCTTCCCAACAATTCTTTTTTCTTCTTTGCTGGCGCAATCCTTATACTTTTCGTCAGTATCTTTATTTATATCCGTTATTTCTTACAGTATAATGATATTATCTTAAATTTGCAAGGTACAGCAGACACAGGGATGCTGCCATTAAATTCATCTTAATGCCGCATCCCCGGGATTTTTCACACAGAACAGGAGGATTTTTCATGATTTATTATGTGTCAGCAGAAGCAAAAAGAACTGGGAACGGCTCCAAAGAAAAGCCCTTTCAGACTATCAGCCAGGCAGCCCAAATCGCTGCAGCCGGAGACGAAGTGCTGGTAGCTCCGGGTGTTTACCGGGAATATGTAAATCCCATAAATTCAGGAACCGAGGAACAGCCTGTGGTATACCGTTCTCTGGAGCCTTTGGGAGCAGTGATTACCGGAGCGGAATCTGTAAAAACCTGGACGCCTTTTGAAGGAAATGTATGGATGGCCCGGATTCCAAACGGTATTTTTGATTCCTACAATCCCTACACAACCGTGATTGCAGGGGACTGGTATTCTGCACCAGACTCGGTACATACAGGAGAGGTCTATTTAAACGGCAAATCCATGTATGAGGTATTCTCCATAGAGGCCGTTAAAAATCCCCAGGTATACAAGGGCTCCTGGGAACCGGAATACACCCTTTACCAGTGGTACACTAAGCAGGACGGAGATACCACTGTGATATACGCTAATTTCCAGGGTGCTGACCCAAATAAAGAAAACGTAGAGATTAACGTGCGCCGCAACTGCTTCTACCCGGACAAAACAGGGGTAAACTATATTACGCTGTCCGGTTTCGTGGTAAAACAGGCAGCCACTACCTGGGCCCCTCCCACTGCATACCAGGAAGGTATGATTGGTCCTCACTGGTCCAAGGGCTGGGTGATTGAGGACTGTGAGGTTTCTGACTCTAAATGCTCCGGTATTTCTCTTGGAAAATACCTGCAGCCCAACAATGAAAACAAATGGACTACCAAATTGTATAAAGACGGAACCCAGACAGAGAGAGATGCAATCTGCCAGGCTCAGTGGGAAGGCTGGACAAAGGAAAATATCGGCTCCCATACCATACGCAGATGTAACATTCACCACTGCGGGCAGACCGGAATTGTAGGACATTTAGGAGGGGTATTCTCTGTTATCGAGGATAATCACATCCATCATATCAATAACAAGCAGGATTTAGCCGGAGCGGAAATCGGCGGTATTAAAATGCATGCTGCCATTGACGTGATTATCCGCCGCAATCATTTCCACCACTGCACCAGAGGTCTGTGGTTGGATTGGCAGGCTCAGGGCACCAGAGTGACACAAAATCTGTTCCATGATAATGTTCCTCCAAAAGGAACCCAGATTGCCAACACTTTGGCCCTGGCGGAAGATATTTTTATCGAAGTATCCCACGGACCTACCTTGATTGATAACAATCTTCTTCTGTCTGCATCCTCCTGCCGTATCAGTACTCAGGGAATTGCTCTGGTCCACAACCTGATTGCAGGCTCCTTTACCTGGGTAGGCGCAGGGACCGACAATGGAGGAAGAGTCCTTCCCACCCCAAGATATACCCCCTACCATGTGCCCCACCGCACAGAGGTTGCCGGCTTTATGACTATCCTCCACGGAGACGCCAGATTCTACAACAATATTTTTGTACAGAAAGAAATCCGTCAGGACCTGGTGGACTATGCACGTTCCCAGGACTGCCAGAAGGAATATAACTTTGTATGCGGAACTAAGCCTTATGACGGCTATCCTTCTCCGGAAGAATATTTTTCCAGATTCACGGCCAAAACTGCTGTGGACCACTTTGGAAAAGATATTTATTATGACCACCTTCCCGTATACACCGGAGGAAACCTGTATTTCAACGGCGCACAGCCTTATGACGGAGAAGCAGGGGCCTATGTAGTGGAGCAGCAGGAAATCACCCTGTCCCTGGAAGAAAAAGACGGCGCTTATGTTTTAAAGACTAATCTCTACGACCTGGTTCCCCAGATGGAAACTTCTGTCATCAGTACAGAACTTTTAGGTGAAGCCTTTGAACCGGAACAAAAATTTGAGCAGCCTGACGGAACTCCAATTATCTTCAATCAGGACTACTTCGGAGAAAAACGTATGCTGAATCCTATGCCCGGACCTTTTGCTTCTAAGGCCCAGGAGATTGTATTATAAAAGTATTTGTCTCAACGAAAAAAGCCAGAGAAAGGAAACACGCAGGTAGAATTCATCTTCACCTGCGTGTTTTTTAAGATTCCCAGCATTACTCTCTGCCAGAAAATTTTTACATCTTTACCTTTTCCATCAATGCTTCCTGAAGTACCTGGGAGAAATTGATATTCTGCCTGATTGCCGCTTCGTTAAGCCATTCAGGTATACTTAATGTTTTTTTTACTGCTCTTGAGCAATGTCGCCTTCGATATTCTGCCATATCAAATTCTACAACAACCAGAAATCCATCTTCTATATCTAATGCGTCTGGTTCCGATGCCCTTGGTATTTCCTCTCCTGCTTCCTCCATGGTAGTCAGAGAGAGTCCCAGTGCCTCCACAGCCATTTCATAAACCTGCTGCATATCTTCTCCCTGTGTCATACATTCGGGAATATCCGGAAAGGTCACCCAAAATCCCCCTTCTTCTGCCCTGTGAAATATTGCCGGGTAAAACAATTTTTCCATATGTGTTACCTCCATTCAGGTTGACAGGGCTATTTTAGCCCTGCCTGTTTCAGTATTGCCTGCTCCATCCCCTTTTTCAAGTCTCTGGAGTGATAAGGAACGATTACTGTTCTTTCGGTTTCCGGATTTTTAAGCTTTATGTGTGAACCATTTTGCCCAATTTCCATAAAACCGTTCTTTTTAAGGAGTTTTACCATCTCCTTTGCTGTCATTGGCATCTTTCGAATCTCCTTTCCTTATCATGAGTCTTATTATATCACGTATTTTTACGTATTTCAATATTCTTAAATAGTATTACACATACTCTTTCAAGTAATCCGTCACTCTTTCTGGACAAAGGCATATACAGCACAAAAATTAAATTTTATGTCCTGCTGGGTTACTTTCAATCTCTGACTTCTTCACTTGATAAAAGAAATATATGTACAGCAAGTCAAATACAAAACAGATGATTCCAGTCGTAAAAATAAAGTAATTTCTCTCCATTGTTCCATAAATAGTAGGGGTTAAAGTACCGATACATTTACATATTCCAATAGTGAGAGACTGGCCCTTTGTACTTTTCCTCCGATTCAGCATATAGAGATAGGCTATGCTCATGGCAATGTTTTGAAGGTATGCAGAATATTTTTCTCCTTCCACATCTCCGAATTCCATAATAAAGAGAATCAGCAAAATGAAGCAGGCTGTCAGTACCAGCAATGTCCAGGGCACGAACCATTTTTTAGCCAGAGGCGTTTCAAACTCAGATTTTCCATATTTAAACCAAGTAACTATAATGAGTATATCCAGCAAAAACCAACAGGTATTAGCAATGGCCTGGGCACCTATCTCCTGACGCAGGAATATATCCGTAAAGGAATAAATCCCTTCCCAGGCTATATTTAATCCCAGTGCAAATAAAGGCATACAATATGTCTTTTGCCTGAAGCCAATGCGGATACTGTCAATATAAACAACAGACCAGCATACTCCGCTGATTCCAATCAATAAAGTAATTATGATTTCCCTCATTTTTCTTTCGTCCTTTCCTGCCCACTCTTCTGTAAGGGCATTTGACCTGATTTTTAAACATTGACATATGTCCATGTTTCAGGTAACATTATAGTACCTTATTTTCTATAGTCAATAAATTGCATTTAAGTTATACATTATGGAGGGAAATGTAAATGTATGAAGGAAAGAATCCCATCGCCATCCAGTCTAAGCAGTGGCTGGCCCAAGCATTGACGGAATTGATGTATACCAAGAAATATAATACAATCACCATTCTGGATATTTGCAAAAAGGCAGATTTGTCCAGACAAACCTTTTATAATCTTTTCCAATCCAAAGAAGACATTCTGCGATTTTATCTGGAGCAGGCTTATGAAAAAGAATTTCACCGGCTGCAGAATATGTCCTGTATCACTATGAAAAGTATTTTAGACTGTTTTACCCATGTATTAAAAAACAACCATCAGCTTCTGAAACTGATGGTTGCCAATAATCTGGAAAATATTATTACTTCTGAAATTGCCAAATGTATCCAGCTCTACGCCAATAAATTCTCTGTACAAAGCCCTAAAGACACTACTTTTGTTTACGGAGTTTCCTTTCTAAGCGGAGCCCTGGCAGAGACTATTTTCTGCTGGTTTAAACAAGAGGATTCTATTTCCCCGGAAGAATTAACCAGCCTTTTGCTGCGGATACTTTTAGGAAATTATTATCATATTACTGCCCCGGAGGGTAAACAATAACAGAAAATTCTCTTATTTCACCGCTCCAATCAATTCCCGGACATCCTCCACATGGTATTTCTCCATATAGTCCCGGATTCCCTGGAGCACCTCCATAGTGGCGCAGGGATTGATGAAATTAGCGGTACCTACGGCTACGGCTGTAGCGCCGGCCAGAATAAATTCCAGTGCGTCTTCTCCGTTCTGGATACCTCCCATTCCTATCACAGGGATTTTCACTGCCTGGGCAGCCTGATAGACCATACGGACAGCCACCGGCTTGATACAGGGGCCGGATACTCCCCCTGTCTTGTTGGCCAGGGCAAAGGTCCTGCGGTTTACGTCAATCTTCATTCCGGTCAAGGTATTGATAAGCGATATAGCATCAGCCCCTCCTGCTTCTGCGGCTCTGGCAATCTCTCCGATGTCTGTCACATTAGGAGTCAGCTTCATGATAACCGGCTGCTTGGCAGCCTTTTTAATTTGTGCCGTAAGACTCTCCACATGCTTGGGGTCCTGTCCGAAAGCCAGGAAATTCGCATTGACATTTGGGCAGGAAATATTGATTTCCAGCAAATCTGCAGGCTCATCTGCCAAACGCTCCACCACGGCCAGGTATTCCTCCGGACTGTGGCCGCATACATTAACAATCACCTTGGTATCGAACTGCTGGAGATACGGTAAATCTCTTTCACAGAACACTTCCATGCCGGGATTCTGAAGACCGATGGCATTCATCATGCCGCTGTGAATCTCTGCAATACGGGGAGTTGGGTTTCCTGACCAAGGTACATTAGCTACACCCTTAGTCACCACTGCTCCCAGTTGGTTTAAGTCTACAAATTCACTGTACTCTGCCCCTGAACCAAAGGTACCGGAGGCAGTCATAACAGGATTTTTCAGCTCTACCGGGCCGATATTTACTTTCAAATTCATTACAGCTCCACCTCCGTGCTTAAAAATACAGGGCCATCCTTGCAGATTCTCTTATTATGCACATGGGAATGGCTGTCTACCTCTTTTGACTTGCAGACACAGGCCAGACAGGCACCGATTCCGCAGGCCATTCTTTCCTCCATGGAAACATAGCAGACCATACCTGCTTCCTGAGCA
>CABSEJ010000051.1 GCA_902476765.1 uncultured Blautia sp. | reverse complement strand
AAGTGGTGGATTCACGTACCTGAGGCTAGCCACTGCGCTAGCAGTTTGGTACAATAAAAAACAACGTGCCGGGACAAAAGACCTTTTGCCTCCGGCGCCGGAAGTAAAAAAGGATATGCCTGCCAATTCAGGCATCACCGATAAGAGGAACCGCTCATGAAACTGAAAACAAGGATTATTATTTCATTTTTTATCATTGTATTGGAACCCCTGTTGTTTACAGGACTTGCATTTTTTGTGTTTACCCAGTATCAGTTTAAGGTCATAGAAAAACAATACGGAATCGAGAATCCCACCTATGAAAGCCTGTCCAACACGGCGGAGGTGGTAAACCGGCTGACCGGAGACGCAGTGTCCAGTATTCAGGCTACAGTTCAGAATGAGCCGGAGAAATTTCAGAGTATTCAGTACCTGGAAACCGTAAATGATAAACTGGAAAAAGTGTATTCCTATCTTCTGGTGCGGGAAGACGGGAGGGTGACCTACTATGGCTGCGACACTTATCCGGAAGAGCTGCTGGATAAGCTGGATAAGGATTTGGATTTAAGCACGGGCCTGAATGACGGCTACTATGTAGGCGGCGGAATTCAGGCTCTGGTAAAGCAGATAAACTTCCAGACAGCAGATGTGAAAGACGGAAAAATCTATATTGTATCCAATATTGTGAAGGCCCTTCCACAGGTGCGGCAGCTTGCGGAAACCATGTTGATTACCGTGGTAATTATCCTGGCGGTAACAGCTCTGGGACTGACCTGGTGGATATACAGGGGTGTGATTTCTCCCCTGGATAAGCTTCGCTCCGCTACCAGAAAAATTCAGGAAGGAGATTTGAATTTTTCCGTTGCCACAGAAGGAGTCAGCGAAATAGCGGATTTGTGCCAGGACTTCGAGGATATGCGCCGGCGGCTGAAGGAAAGTGCAGAGGAAAAAGTAACTTTTGACCGGGAGAACAAGGAGCTTATCAGCAATATTTCACATGATTTAAAAACCCCTATCACAGCCATTAAGGGTTATGTGGAAGGCATTATGGACGGGGTAGCCAATACTCCGGAGAAGCAGGACAGATATATTCGGACCATATACAACAAGGCCAATGAAATGGACCGTCTTATAAACGAGCTGACCTTTTATTCCAAGATGGATACTAACCGGATTCCCTATACCTTTAATAAGATTTCGGTCACAGAATTTTTCGATGACTGCGGGGAAGAATTAAGTGTGGAACTGGAAGCCAAGGGTGTGGAATTTTCTTATTCCAATTATGTGGAGCCGGAGGTTATGGTTATTGCAGACGCAGAGCAGATTAAGCGTGTGGTGAATAATATTGTCAGCAATTCCCTGAAATACATGGGCAGCAGCAGACCCAGACGCATCAACCTGCGGGTAAAGGATGTAGGTGATTTTATCCAGGTGGAGCTGGAAGATAACGGAAAAGGAATTGCAGCCAGAGACCTGCCCAATATTTTTGACAGGTTCTACCGGACCGACGCTTCCAGAAATTCCGCTCAGGGAGGAAGCGGCATAGGACTGTCCATTGTAAAGAAAATCCTGGAAGACCACGGCGGAAAGGTGTGGGCCACCAGCAAGGAGAATATAGGAACAGTTATGTACTTTGTACTTAGAAAATATCAGGAGGTACCAGTAAATGAATAAAATTTTGATTATTGAAGATGAGGAAGCCATTGCAGATTTAGAGAAAGATTATCTGGAACTCAGCGGCTTTGAAGTGGAAATTGAGCACAGAGGGGACGTGGGATTGAAAAAAGCCCTGGAAGGAGAGTATAGCCTGTTTATTCTGGACTTGATGCTGCCGGAGGTAGACGGTTTTGAAATCTGCCGGGAAATCCGAAACCAGAAAAATACTCCTATTATCATGGTATCCGCCAAAAAAGATGACATTGACAAGATTCGCGGGCTTGGTCTGGGAGCGGATGACTATATGACAAAGCCATTCAGCCCCAGCGAGCTGGTGGCCAGGGTAAAGGCCCACTTAGCCCGGTATGAGCGGCTTATCGGCACCGGCATCCAGGAAAACGATATCATAGAAATCCGGGGACTGAAAATTGACAAGACCGCCAGACGTGTGTGGGTCAACGGGGAGGAGAGGAACTTCACTACCAAGGAATTTGATTTACTTACCTTCCTGGCCCAGAATCCAAACCGTGTGTTTACCAAGGACGAGCTTTTCAAAGAGATTTGGGCTATGGAGTCCATTGGCGATATTGCTACCGTAACCGTACACATCAAAAAAATCCGGGAGAAAATCGAGTTTAACACAGCTAAGCCCCAGTACATTGAAACTATCTGGGGTGTGGGTTACCGCTTTAAGGTTTAAGACAGAAAATCAGGCAGGAGATGGAAAGATGATAAACCGTGAAGACATGCTGGAGCTGACCAGAAGAATGACCCCGTCCAGAGCCTCATTTACCAGGATTGCCGGCTGCTATGTGGACAAAGATGGAGATTTTGACGGCAGCTTTAATGTGAATTTTCTCAACTTGTCCCAGAAGGATAAGGCTGAAAATTTAGAGATAGCCAAATCCATTCCATTTTCCAGGACAAACCAACAGCTGAAAAAATATAAGTTCAGAGAGTCCGCCGGTGAAAAGGGGAACGTGAGGCAGCTGCTGGAGGCTATTAAAGATTGTGGATTGAAAAACGACGCATTGCTGGATACTTTTTACGACCTTATCATGGAGCACTATAGGGGAAAAGGACCTTATGCCGTTCTGGTGTTTCACGACAGATATGACGTGCCCCGAAAAGGAACGGACAAGGAAAGACAGTGGGAGTCTGAGGAAGTGTATGAGTACCTGATTGCTGCTGTCTGCCCTCTGGAGGGAGAATACCAGCCGGGAAACCCTAAATGGGGATTTCTGTATCCGGCTTTCACAGACCGAAGCAGCGACCAGGGGTGTCTGAATATCTTTCATGAGGAAGAGACAGCAGTCTGCAGAAGATTAGATGAAATCTTTTCCCTTACTAAAAGCTGAGTTGAAAATCAGATTCCGTATTGACATTTAAAATTCAGACTGCTATAATACCACCCATAAAGGACAACGGCGTTCTTACCCAGGCAGAAATCCTGTGTAAGTGCGCCTTTTTTTGTTCTATAGGAAATTCCTTTGAATTTCCTATAGAACAAAAAGCCCTCCGGGCAGGAGTACACTGCGGCAGCCGCACATCCGTGCGTTAAGCTTTTCATGCAGTAAGGCTTACCGCAGCAACGCCGCAGCCAGGGGCTTTTATAAGTAAAGGAGCAGGAAGCTATGGCAAAGTATACCAGAGAAGATATTCTGCGGATAGCAGAAGAGGAGGACGTGGAGTTTATCCGCCTCCAGTTTACCGATATGTTCGGTACCATGAAGAATATTGCCATACCCTATGGGAAATTAAAGAAAGCCATGGACAATGAGTGTATGATAGACGCTTCTTCCATGGAAAGCTTTTACCGCAATGAGGAAGAGGATATGTACCTTCATCCGGTGCTGGATACCTTTTGTATCCTTCCCTGGAGACCTCAGCAGGGAAAGGTGGCAAGACTGATTTGTGATGTTTATAAGGCGGACGGCACGCCCTATAAGGAAAGCCCCCGCTATATTTTAAGCCAGGTTGTGAACATGGCGAAAGAAAAGGGGTACAGCTTTAGGATAAATCCGGAGTGTGAATTTTTCCTTTTCCATACAGATGATAACGGTTCTCCAACAACCCTGACCCATGAACGGGCGGGATATATGGATTTAAGCCCTGTGGATTTAGGGGAAAATGCCAGAAGAGATATAGTGCTTACTATGGAGGACATGGGCTATGAGGTGGAGACTTCCCACCATGAAATTTCCCCGGGACAGCATGAAATTGATTTTTCAATGTCTGATGTAATGGAAACAGCGGATAAAGTGATGACCTTTAAGGTGGCAGTGCGCACAGTTGCCAAACGCCACGGTCTTCACGCTACTTTTATGCCAAAACCAAGAGAAGAAGTAAACGGCTCGGGTATGCACATTAACATGGCATTATATAAAGACGGCAAAAATATTTTTGAGGACAAGGAGGATAGCCTGGGACTCAGCAGGGAAGCCTATTCCTTTATAGCGGGGATTTTTGCCCATATTAAGGGAATGACGGCAATCTTAAATCCTCTGGTAAATTCTTATAAGCGTCTGGTGCCCGGTTTCGAGGCGCCTTCGGATATTACCTGGTCCTCCACCCAGAGGACGGCACTGATTAAAGTATATCAGGACCCCCGCAGGGAACAGACCATAGAACTGAGAAGTCCGGATCCGTCAGCCAATCCTTATCTTGTCTTTGCCCTCTGCCTGGCCGCAGGCATCCAGGGTATTGAGGAAGGTCTTTCCCTTTCTCCGGAACTGAAAACAAGCATTCGGAATATGTCTCAGGAAGAGAAGAATAATCAGGGTATTCAGACCCTGCCGGAAAATTTAAGCGATGCTTTATATGAGATGGAGAAAGACGACTGGATGAAGCAGGTGCTGGGCCCCTCTTTTCTGGAACATTATAAAAAGAGCAAGAGGAAAGAGTGGAAGAGCTATATGAAACAGGTCTCTGAGTGGGAGCTGGCCCAATATTTGTACCAGGTATAGAGGGGCCGCCGGACAGAGATAAGAGCCCGGAACGGTTTCAATGTATGAAACATGTAATATTTTGTACTCGCAGGAGGCCGTAAATAGATTGTGACAGGCAACCCGGAGAACCCGGATAAGCAAAAAGCGGCATCCATATAAAAAGAAAAGGCAGGGAGCAGTATATGAGCATCATCATTGTGGCATTACCCAAGATGGAAGATGCAAAGCGGATACGGAAAATCCTTATGAGCCACGGATTTGAAAATGTAGTATCCTGCAGTACCGCTTCCGCAGCTTTAATTGAGGTGAATAAGGAACACAGGGGACTGATTATCAGCGGCTATAAACTGCCGGACATGCACTACACCCAGTTGAGAGATTGCATGCCCGCTTATTATGAGATGCTGCTGATGGCCTCCCCAAATGTGGTAAGTTCGGCAGGGGGCGATGTTATGGCCGTCACCATGCCGGTGAAAATATATGATTTGGTCAATACCGTAGAAATGCTTCTCATACAGATTGAGCGGCGTTATAAAAAGGATAAGAGAAAGCCCAAAAAGCGCAGTGAGAAAGAAGAAAATTATATCAAAAACGCCAAGCTGCTGCTGATGGAACGGAATCATCTGACGGAGGAAGAGGCTTACCGTTATATCCAGAAATGCAGTATGGACAGCGGTACCAATATGGTGGAAACCGCTCAGATGATATTGACCCTTATCTATGACGAGTGTTAAAAACCAGGAGGAAAAATGTGATATGTTTACAATTAACGAGAATTATTTAAAGCTTCCGGGAAGCTATCTGTTTTCCGATATTGCCAAGAGAATAGGCGCCTATCAGGAAGCTAATCCGGAGAAAGAAATCATCCGGCTTGGCATCGGAGACGTAACCCAGCCTCTGGCTCCGGTTATTATCCGGGCCCTTCATGAGGCTGTGGAGGAAATGTCCCGGGCAGAAACCTTTCATGGCTATGCACCGGACAAAGGGTATGCTTTCCTGAGAGAAGCTATTGCCAAAAATGATTACCAGGACAGAGGCTGTGACATTAACCCTGAGGAAATTTTTGTTTCAGACGGGGCTAAGTGTGATTCCGGAAATATCCAGGAAATCCTGGGAATGGACAATAAGATTGCTGTCTGCGACCCGGTTTATCCGGTGTATGTGGATACCAATGTAATGGCGGGAAGAACAGGAAAATACAACAGAGAAACCCAGAGCTTTGAGGGAATGATTTATATGCCCTGCACAGAAGCCAATGGTTTTGCGCCGGAGCTTCCAAAGGAAGTGCCGGATGTTATTTACCTCTGTTTCCCCAATAATCCTACCGGGGCTACCGTTACCAAAGCCCAGCTTCAGGAATGGGTGGATTACGCTAATAAAAACGGAATTCTTCTGATTTACGACGCAGCCTATGAGGCCTACATCACCCAGGAGGAGATTCCACACAGCATATATGAGTGCAGCGGAGCCCAGACCTGCGCCATAGAGCTTCGCAGCTTTTCTAAAAACGCAGGCTTTACAGGGGTTCGCTTAGGTTATACTGTTGTACCGGAAAAATTAGAGCGCAAGGGTGTGAAGCTCAATGACTTGTGGGCCAGAAGACACGGAACCAAGTATAACGGAGCTCCCTACATTGTACAGAAGGCCGGAGCAGCAGTGTATACTCCTGAGGGCAAGGCTCAGGTAAAGGACCAGGTGGCTTACTATATGAGAAATGCCCATGCCATTTACCATGGATTAAAGGATGCAGGCTACAGCGTAAGCGGAGGGGTAAACGCCCCTTATGTGTGGATGAAAACGCCGGGAGGCCAGACCTCCTGGGAATTTTTCGACACCCTGCTTCATCAGGCTAATGTGGTGGGAACCCCGGGCAGCGGCTTCGGGGCCTGCGGAGAAGGCTATTTCAGACTCAGTGCCTTTGGAACTTATGAAAATACAATAAAAGCTATTGAGCGGATTACAAAGATGTAATCAATATATCCTGTCCGAAATATCTGGAACTGTCTGGGTATTTCGGACTTTTTTTATCAGGAGGTAATCATTATGGAATATATAAAGGGAATAGAAGGACAGGAACCCTCTCTGTTTTTTCAGTTTATGGAAAAAAGGGAGGGCGAGGAAGCTGTTTTGGAAGGAGCTGTACACAGCCTGCGGGCTTTTGGAGAGATTGTCTTTGTAATCCTCCGCACCAGGGAAGGAATTGTTCAGGGCGTCTGGGAGGAGAAACAAGGCCCGAAGGAAGGAAAGGAGCTGCGGGAAGGAGACTGTCTGCGGATTAAGGGAACCGTAAGAGGAGAAGAGCGGGCCCCGGCAGGACGGGAGCTGAGAATCCGGGAAATCTGTTTTCTCTCCCGTGCAGCAGGGCCTTTGCCTCTTCCCGTAGGAAAATGGAGCCTGCATACTTCTCTGGAAGCAAAGCTGAATATGCGCAGCCTTTCTCTTAGAAACATTCGGGAAAGAGCCAAATTCAGGATTCAGGAAGGCTTGGTGAGGGGCTTTCGGGAATTTCTCTATGAACAAGGCTTCACGGAAATACACACGCCAAAGGTGGGAGCAAAAAGCGCAGAGGGGGGAGCCAACCTGTTTAAGCTGGAATACTTTCACCGGCCTGCAGTGCTGCAGCAAAGTCCCCAGCTTTATAAGCAGATGATGGTGGGAGTCTTTGACCGGGTTTTTGAAACAGGACCTGTGTTCCGGGCAGAAAAGCACAATACCAGAAGACATTTAAATGAATATACCAGCCTGGATTTTGAGATGGGTTATATCAAAGGCTTTGAAGATTTATGCCGCATGGAGACAGGATTTCTAAAATATACTATGGATTTGCTGGAAAAAACCTGCAAAAAAGAACTGGAGCTTCTTAAAATACAACTTCCCAAGATTGAAGAGATACCTATGGTAAGATTTGACGAGGCCAAAAGACTGGTATCAGAGAAATACTCCAGAAAAATAAGGGCTCCCTTTGATTTGGAGCCGGAAGAGGAAGAGCTGATTGGACAATATTTTCAGGAAGAATATGGATCAGACTTTGTGTTTGTCACCCATTACCCTTCTAAGAAAAGGCCATTCTACGCCATGGACGACCCGGAGGACAGCAGATATACCCTGAGCTTTGACCTTCTATATAAAGGTCTGGAAGTCACTACAGGAGGGCAGCGTATCCATGACTATGGAATGTTGACTGAAAAAATCAACCGCAAAGGCATGAGTCAGGAAGGTCTGGAGCAGTACCTGGATGCTTTCCGTTTTGGAATGCCCCCTCACGGAGGGCTGGGTATCGGTCTGGAGCGCCTTACTATGCAGCTTTTGGGAGAAGATAACATCCGGGAGGCATGTCTCTTCCCAAGAGACATGTCCAGACTGGAACCCTGACAGGAGGTATAAGCCATGAACGGACAGAGAATAGACGACCAGGTAATGGAAAACCTGGAAATTTTGGGGAAGCTTTCTCTTTCTCCTCAAGAAAGGGAAGAGATGAAAGAGGAGCTGGAAAAAATATTAGATTATGTGGAGAAGCTGAAAGAACTGGACATAGAAGAGACGGAGGCAGCCACCCATATTTTTGCCCTGGAAAATGTATTCCGGGAAGACCTGGTGGTAAATGAAGAACAGAGAGAGGCTATGCTGGACAACGCCCCGGTGAAGAAGGAGGGCCAGTACCAGGTTCCGAAAACAGTGTGAGAGAGGTGAGAAATGTGGATATTTTAGATTTGTCAGCCCTTGCTTTGGGGAAAGGTATTCAAAGGAGAGAGATAGGAGTGGTGGAAGCTGCCAAAGCTTATCTGGAGCAGATGAGAACAATGGAGCCTTCAGTCCATGCCTACTTGGACATAAACGAGAAAAAAGTATATGCCAGAGCCAGAGAAGTGGAAAAAGGCATCCAGAGTGGAGTGTATACAAGCCCTCTGGCCGGAGTGCCTGTTGCGGTAAAGGATAATATATGCATAAAAGGAAGTCCTGCTACCTGCGGCTCAAAAATGTTGGAAAATTTTGTGTCTCCTTATGACAGTACCGTGGCCGGGAAGCTGCAGGAGGCAGGACTGGTGGTACTGGGAAAAACCAATATGGATGAATTTGCCATGGGAAGCACCACAGAAACTTCAGCCTTTGGGGTAACCAAAAATCCCTGGAATGGAGAGTATGTGCCGGGAGGCTCCTCAGGAGGCTCCTGTGCAGCTGTGGCGGCCAGGGAAGCCCCTCTGGCCCTGGGCTCTGATACAGGAGGCTCTATCAGGCAGCCAAGCGCCTTCTGCGGAGTCACAGGGCTGAAGCCCACCTACGGAAGGGTTTCCAGGTATGGGCTTATTGCCTATGCCTCCTCTCTGGACCAGATTGGCCCGGTGGGGAAAAATACAGAGGACTGCGCCGCCCTGCTAGAGATAATTGCCGGAAAGGACCAGAAGGACAGTACCTCTGTAGAAGGAGGAAGCCGGGAATTTCTCCGGGACTTATCCCCGGATATTCGTGGCCTGCGTATCGGAGTGCCAAAGGAATATTTATCCCAGGGGTTGGACAGTGAGATTCATAAGGCCATAGTGGAAACCGTAACTGCTATGAGCAAAAACGGAGCCCAGGTGGAGTTTTTCTCTCTGGGTATGACAGAATATGTGGTTCCCGCCTATTATATCCTGGCCTGTGCTGAGGCCAGCTCCAATCTGGCCAGGTTCGATGGGGTGAAATACGGATACAGGACCTCTCAAAGCCAGGGGCTTCATGATATGTATAAAAAGACAAGGGCAGAGGGCTTTGGGAAGGAAGCCAAGCGGAGAATCCTGCTGGGTTCCTTTGTGCTAAGCTCCGGCTATTATGACGCATACTATCTGAAAGCTTTGAAAGCTAAAAATCTGATTCAGCAGGCTTTTGCCAAAGCTTTTTCTCAATTTGATGTAATACTGGCTCCCACAGCGCCTCATGGAGCCCCCAAATTAGGGGAAAGTTTAAAAGACCCGGTGAAAATGTATTTAAGCGACATGTATACCGTGGCTGTAAACCTGGCAGGACTGCCTGCCGTCAGTCTGCCGGTAAAGCTGGATGAAAAGGGAATGCCCATTGGACTGCAGTTTATCGGGGACAGCTTCCAGGAAAAAAAGGTGCTGCAGGCAGCCCGTGGACTGGAGGCCATACGGGGAGAATTTCCCCTGCCCGGCAGGAAGGAGGAAGGATAATGGAGAGACAATATGAAACCGTAATCGGTCTGGAGGTTCATGTGGAGCTTTCCACGGATTCTAAAATATTCTGCGGCTGCTCCACAAAATTCGGAGGAGCCCCCAACACCCATACTTGTCCTGTGTGCGCCGGACTTCCCGGAGCTCTTCCGGTGCTGAACCGCCAGGTAGTGGATTATGCCCTGGCCCTGGGACTGGCTACTAACTGCCGGATAAACCAATACTGTAAGTTTGACCGAAAGAATTATTTTTACCCGGATAACCCTCAGAATTATCAGATTTCCCAGCTTTACCTGCCTATATGCCAGGATGGATATCTGGAAATTTCTGATCCCGGGGGGAAGAAAAAAATCAGGATTCATGAAATGCACATGGAAGAGGACGCAGGGAAACTGGTTCACGATGAGTGGGAAGACTGTTCCCTGGTGGACTATAACCGAAGCGGAGTTCCTCTGGTAGAAATCGTGTCAGAACCTGATATGAGAAATGCCCAGGAAGTCATTGCCTATCTGGAAAAGCTGAGGCTTATCTGTCAGTATCTGGGTGTGTCGGACTGTAAGCTGCAGGAAGGTTCCATGAGGGCAGATGTAAACCTGTCTGTCCGTGAAGTTGGTGCAAAAGAACTGGGTGTAAGAACAGAAATGAAAAACCTGAACTCCTTCAAAGCCATTTCCAGGGCCATTGAGGGGGAGACCAAGAGACAGATTGAGCTTTTGGAGATGGGAAGACCGGTAGTGCAGGAAACCAGGCGGTGGGATGACAATAAGGAAAGCTCCTACGCTATGCGTTCCAAGGAAGACGCCAAGGATTACCGGTATTTTCCAGAACCGGATTTGCCGCCTCTACGCATCAGCAGCCAGTGGATGGAAGAGGTAAAGGCCAGACAGCCGGAGCTGCAGGAGGAGCGGGCTGCCAGGTATGAGAACCAGTACGGACTTTCTGCCTACGATGCAGAACTTCTGACCCAGTCCAGACATTTGGCAGAATTATTCGAAGAAACTGCCGGACTTTGCGGCCTTCCTAAGAAGACAGCTAACTGGTTTATCGGAGAAATTCTCCGACTGCTGAAGGAAGAAGGGAAGGAGGCTCAGGAACTTTCCTTTACGCCCAAGCATCTGGCAGATTTGATTCTTATGCAGGAGGAGGGGAAGGTGAACCAGAAGACGGCCAAGGAAATTTTCCGGGAAATCTTCCTTCGGGATACAGAACCCAAAGCCTATGTAAAGGAAAAAGGCCTGGAAATGGTGGGAGACGCCGGTCTCCTGGGACAGGTGACAGACCAGATACTGGCCGCACATCCCGATACAGTGGCCCAATATCTGGAAGGAAAAACTAAGGTTATGGGCTTTCTGGTTGGCCAGGTTATGAGAGAGATGAAAGGGAAGGCAGACCCCAAGATGGTAAACCAGCTTGTACAGCAGAAGCTTTCCCGGTTATGAATAAGAAAAAATCCCGATTTCCTTATAAGGGCCCACAGCTCTGGAAATCGGGATTTCCTACATACAAAGCGCTTCGTACAGCGATGCGCACTCGCATGAAAGGCAGATGTCAGCTAAAGCTGACCACGCTCGGCGCAGCAAAAGTGTGCTTCTTGGAAGAAAATGGAATTGTGAGGGTGTGCGAAGCACACTTTTGTTCTTTTGGAGTTTATGTTATGATACTGACCAGAGCGGGTACATGCAGCGCCATATTTTTACAGAATAGAGCAGGAGGTTGGCTATGGATATTATACAGTTTCAAAATAAATTAAAGGAAATACAGGCTTTGGCCTTAAACAATGGAAAAAAGGTGCAGGCAGAACTGGTAAGGCAGTTTTTTCAGGAGGACGGGCTGGAAGAAGAGAAACTGAAAAAGGTTTTTGACTATCTGGAGATTCAGGGAATCCAGGTGGAGGGGAAGGGCAGAGAAAAAACATGTACTGCCGGCCAGCTTTCCGGGGAATCCTTTTCCGGAGAAGGGGACAGAGAAAACCGGAAAACATCGGACCAGATTTCTGAAGATGGGTCTTTCTCTGGCGATAGCAGAGAGGTCAGGGAAAAGAACAGGAAGGGACAGGAAGATAGACAGCAGAACAGGGTGCCTTTAAGTCCGGAAGAAGAGGAGTATCTGAGGGAATATATGGAAGCCTTTCAGGATGGGACGGAGGACCGGGATGTACTGCTGGAGCTTTTTCTTCAGGGACAAGGAGCACTGGAAAGCGCTCTGATAAAAAGCTATCAGAGAGAAATTCTGGAAGCGGCCAGGGACTATAACAGAGAGGAAGTTTTTTTCGGAGATTTGCTGCAGGAAGGAAATATGGGGTTCCTGGCTGCCTTAGAAACTGCGGAAGCTTTAGAGGCCCGGGAGCTGGATAAATGGCTGCGGGCACAGATTCGGAAGACTATGGAAGTTTTTATAGAGGCCCAGAGCCAGCAGAAAAAAGAAGATAGAATTCTGGTGGAGAAAGTGAGAAACCTGGAAACCAGAGTCAAAGAGCTGACAGAGGACGAGGATGTAAAATATAGTGTGGAGGAACTGGCAGCCTTTCTGGATATGGACATAGAAGAGATAGAGGGGATCCTCCGGCTTGCAGGAGAGTCACCGGAAAGCTGAAACCAAGAGGATAAAACCAAAGTTTTAAGAGAGATTTCACAGATTTTTCATTGTATATCTTTATAATTAGCAGTATAGTTTTTAATATCACAGGAAAATCCTTGAGATTGTCCTGGTATCAGAAACTGTCCTGGCAGGCTGGGAAAACCTTACCCTGTATAGAACCTGTACCAGGAAGAATACTATAGATATAACGGAGGAGAAATTTATGGATATTAAAGAAAAGAAGACTCCCAATCCTCCTAAGAAACCGGTACTGTTTTATTACCTAATCGTCCTGGTGGTTTTAGCGGTCATCAACTTCTTAGTCATGCCTGCTGTCAGCCAGAAAAGTGTCAGTGAGACTACTTATGACGAATTCTTAGCGGATTTAAATGCAGGAAAGATTTCAGAGGTTAGTTTGGAAGAGGACACCATTTACTATTTGGAGGAAATAGACGGTAAGCAGCAGGTTTATAAGACCGGGCGTATTCCTGACGGAAACGAGGTGGAAAGACTGGATGAAGCAGGCGTAGTTTTTTCAGAAACCATGCCTAAAGAAATGAATCCTCTTATTTCTTCCATCATCAGCTTTGTGCTGCCCCTGATTCTCCTGTGGGTCGTAGGCGGCTGGCTGATGAAAAAAATGATGAAGAATATGGGCGGTATGGGCGGAGGCCCGGGAGCTATGACTTTCGGAAAGAGCAACGCCAAGATTTACGTCAAGTCTTCCACGGGAATTAAGTTTTCCGATGTAGCCGGGGAGGATGAAGCAAAGGAGCTGTTAACAGAGTTAGTGGACTATCTTCACAAACCGGATAAATATAAGGAAATCGGCGCTTCCCTTCCTAAGGGGGCCCTTTTGGTAGGTCCTCCGGGAACCGGAAAAACCTTGCTGGCAAAGGCTGTGGCCGGGGAGGCCAACGTGCCTTTCTTCTCCATCTCAGGCTCTGAGTTTGTGGAGATGTTCGTAGGTATGGGGGCGGCCAAGGTACGAGACTTGTTTAAGCAGGCCAATGAAAAGGCGCCCTGTATTGTTTTTATTGATGAGATTGATACCATAGGAAAGAAAAGAGACGGACAGTTTTCCGGAGGCAACGACGAACGGGAACAGACTCTGAACCAGCTTCTCACAGAGATGGACGGTTTTGACAGTTCCAAAGGTGTGGTAATTCTGGCGGCTACTAACCGGCCGGATTCTCTGGACCCGGCTCTGCTGAGGCCGGGACGCTTTGACCGGAGAATTCCTGTAGAGCTTCCGGACTTAAAGGGAAGAGAGGAAATTCTGAAGGTACACGGCAGAAAAATCAAGATTTCCGATAATGTGAACTTTGGCGAGATTGCCAAGGCGGCTCCGGGAGCTTCCGGAGCAGACCTGGCTAATATTGTCAATGAGGCGGCTCTGAGAGCTGTCCGGGACGGAAGGAAATTCGCCACTCAGGCGGATTTGGAGGAGAGTATAGAGGTAGTTATTGCAGGATACCAGAAGAAGAACCAGGTACTTTCCAACAAAGAGAAATTGATTGTCTCCTATCATGAGGTAGGACATGCCCTTGTGGCTGCTATGCAGTCTCATTCGGCACCGGTACACAAGATTACGATTATTCCCAGAACCTCGGGAGCTCTGGGCTACACTATGCAAGTGGAGGACGGGGAGCATTACCTGATGACAAAGGAAGAGATTGAAAATAAGATTGCCACCTTCACAGGAGGCCGTGCGGCGGAGGAACTGATTTTCCATTCTGTTACTACCGGTGCCTCCAACGATATTGAGCAGGCCACTAAGCTGGCAAGAGCCATGATTACCAGATATGGTATGTCGGATGACTTTGATATGGTGGCTATGGAAGCAGTGTCCAATCAGTACCTGGGAGGAGACAGCTCTCTTACCTGCTCCTTTGAGACTCAGACCCATATTGACCAGAAGGTTGTAGAGCTGGTGAGAAAGCAGCACCAGAAAGCCTACAAGATACTGGAAGAAAACGTAGGTAAGCTTCATGAACTTGCTAAATATCTGTATGAACAGGAGACTATCACGGGAGAGGAATTTATGCGGATTCTCACTACAAAGCCCCGCATTGCAATGAACCGGGAGGATGGACAGGAAGAACCGGCACAAAAATCAGAATAAAATACTCAGGCATAAGACTGTTTACAGCAACTTACAAGGCCAGGCCCGACAGAAAATTCTGTCCGGGCCCGGCCTTTCCTTGTCGTGCGCCTGGCGGCGCACGTTTCTTAAGGGTGCAAGTCCCAAATCCGCCCGGTAGTGGGAAGGATGTAGCCGAAGGCAAGGGTGTCCACCGTGAGGTGGAATCTGAAGGAAGCCGGATGTGGGGAACCTACTAACCCACGGGCAAACCTCTGGTCTGACGGACAGAAATCGTATATAAGGCTGTGCATGAGGGTAAGTCTGCGATGCAGGATGAAGCCCGGTAGCTACCCGCATGCTTGCATCGGGGTATTTGACTTCCCCCTCTGTGTCAGGATACAGAAAGGGACTGCCGCAGTACATTGCTTATTTGTATAGCTTATCTTCAGCGATATTAAAAAATTTCCTTGCTGATTTTATCAATTACCTGGCTGGCTGCCTCATATACGCCGGGGAAGGTGCTGATGCCCAGACCCTGTGTCAGACAGGGGATGAAATATTTGGTACCGTTTTCCTTGCAAACCTTCCGAATTTCTTCTTCCACCAGTTCCATATTCCAATCCGGCCGGTCGATAGAAGCACTGTCAATGCCGCCCATGAAAGTAATCTGGCCGCCATATTTGGAGATAAGCTCCGGAATATTGTTAGAACTCATGGTTCCCTGCCAGATGTCCACGCCCATTTCAATCATAAAGGGTACCAGAGTGGCGGCATAGGAATCGCTGTGGTGGATAATCAGTTCAACCCCGTGGGATTTATAATAGCCGTAAATTTTTTTGTAAGCCGGAAGGATAAATTCCTTAAACATATCCGGTGAAATAAAAGTAGATACCTGGCTTCCTCAGTCATCATGATGGAAAATAGCATCAGGCTTGATATATTTGCAGATTTTTTCCGCATATTCCAGTTCCCACTCTGTGAGATAATCAATAAGCTCTTGAGTAGCTTCCGGTTCCTCATAGAAATTCATCAGACAATTCTGGATTTCCTGCAGATGGTGACACTGCTCAAAAATTCCCGGAGCAACGAACTGAGTGACAAAATATTCGTTCCGGTCTATTTTTTCTGCCTCAGCTACAAAGGGCGCCCATTCCTCATCAGTATAGTCCAGCCTGGGCGCATGTACGAAATCTCTCCAACGGGTAATGTCTTTACATACAATATGTTCTTCATCATGAACAGGGAATCCGCCCGGAGTGCCCTCCGGCCACACATTGGTGATACCCCAGGCATTAACCACAGGGCCCTTACCGTATTCGGCCTGGGGATTATTGGCCATATAGGGATTGGCTACTACCATAGCCAGTGCTTCATACTGGTTTACATAACGGTCCGGCTTCCCGCCCCGAATCGTTTCCAGCAAATTCTGACGTTTTGTCAACATACGCATACCTCCTCATATCTTTTGCCGTCTCTAAAGCAGAGGCCCATTGGTCTGCCAGCAGCCCATGGGCCTTTGCTTTGAGACCGGACTTATAAATGAAAGCCAGATGTCGGTGCCATCTGCCGACGCTATTCGTACTTTCCGGTCTGCCTGACGGCATCCCCCGTACTCATATCGTCTTGCCCGTCCTATGCCTGTGTATCCGTACAAGCAAGCTTGTCATCTACACAGCCGCAGTCCGGGGCTTTCATGATAAATGTTTATACTATTATAGTAACAGAAAATGGATTTTGTGTAAATTACTAATAAGTAAGAAAAATAGTGAAAAAATTATCAATTCAAAATCTTCCCCGGTGCAGCTGAAGGGTTAAGAGCGGTGCCGGGGAAGGGGATTTTGGGTATTATTTATTCTGCGGGCAGGGGGTTTTCCTCCATGTCCAGAAGCCGGAGAGAAAGGTTCAGGTAGAATAACTGATCCGGGTCCTCAAGGTCGGTTTCCAGTATGGTACGGATTTTTTCCATACGATAGAGGAAGGTGCTTCTGTGGATGAACAGGGCCTTGGCGCTCTGGACAGTATTTAGATTATGGGCCAGATAAACCCGCAGGGTTTTCAGATATTCTGTATGCTGCTCTTCATCCATTCGCATTAAATCCAAAAGCTGTTCATAGCACAGCATGTAGCCGGGGAGAATCCTGGTGGCCTGGCGGAAAATGTAGGGCACCGCTACCTGATTGAAGTGATGAATCCATAGCTGGGGCTTTATTTGAGAACCCAGAGACAATGCGGTATAAGCCTGGTGATATTGACGCCGCAGGTTCATGTGACCTTTCATGGCCCGGCTGTACCCGGCTTTCAGCATACTGTCCCTGATGAAATAAACCAGTTTCTGTGAAATTTCTTCTGCTTCCGACTTTAGCAGAGTTAAATTAAAAAAGGTTACCGCCAGCTCTTTGTAGACTACGCTGCAGGCAGCGGAGAATTCTGTTTCTATATAGGAACAGACAGTATCTGTATTAAGTGAGGCATGGCTGATGCCCAGAGGCTGTATGACACAACAGTAGTAGGAATGCTGGGGCAGCCAGCCCACAGATTCCAAAAGATGGCTGATATTCATATAGTCGGCAGTCCGGTCAGACAGTATACTCTGGAAAATAGACTGCAGAGTGGTACTTCTGGAGGAGGATTCAGAGAACATCCTGCGGATAATATATTCGGCTTGCTGAGCCAGAATGGTCAGCAGATAAGAATCCGCCTCAGAAATTTTGTTTTTATTTTCAATAAGACACAGCCGGTATTGGGCCGTACCGTTCAAGTAGAGGTTTATATTGAGAGAACGATAACCTGTCAGATAAGCGGGAAAAAGTATAGGTATTTTTCTGTCAGGAGGTATCTGGCAGGAGGGGTCCTGATTAAAAGCGTTGATATAATCAATACGCACAGAGGTATCTTCAAAAAACAGATGAGAATCCGGTACATCCCGAAGGTCTGCCTGGGCTGTAAGGGTGAAGTCTGAGCCTATGATGCAAAGCGGATTTTTAAACACAGGGAGGGAGAGCTGCAGCAGCTCCTCTAAGGAACCGTCTCTGTGGCACACAGAAATAAGCTGCTGTTCCCAGTTTTCGTAGTAATCAAAAATAGATTGAATACAGTTGAATACATGGATAACCGAAGTGTCGCAGGACAGAAGGATGCAGGAGAACCTGCCTTTGGGCAGATAGGAGGTCTTGCTTTTCTGACAGATGACAAGTACCACATCTTCCGGCATAGAAGAAAATACAGATAAATCCAGAGTTTCCTCTGTAAGATATATGTGGCTGCTTTGAAGCCCCCTGTCCGTCTCATAGAAAAAGGGACGGGCAAGGGGCTGTTTCTTAGAAAGCAGGCGGTAATCCGCTATATGAAATTGTTTCTTCAGACTTTCGTAAAGTAGTATGGATGTAAGCTGCAACGAAAAACCCTCCTGGCTTTATAAAATATAGGTTTTTGCCTTTTCGGCGGCATCTACAGCGTTTTCCGTGTAAGAATCCGCACCAATAGAGTCTGCGAATTCTTTTGTCACTGCGCCGCCGCCTACCATGATTTTCAGCCTGTTTTCTGTGTCGGATTGGCGCAGGGCCTTTACCGCATGTTTCATGCTGGGCCGGGCTGTAGTGAGAAGAGAAGAAAGACATACTATAGAAGCGTCCGGATTTTCTTTCACAGCTTTTATAAACAGCTTTTCCGATATATCCACACCTAAATCGATTACTTTAAAACCAGCACTGCGGAACATAATAGCAACCAGATTTTTTCCCATATCGTGCAAATCTCCTTCCACGGTGCCCAGAATCACGGTGCCCACATACATGCCACGCTCGGTATCCAGGGAGGGAGCCAGAAGGTCAAGCCCCTTTCGCATACATCTGGCGCAGGCCAGAATTTTGGGGATATCCGCTTCATTGGCTTTGAATTTTTCTCCCATCTGCCGCATGGCAGGAACCATACTTTCCTCTACCAGCTTAATGGCAGGGATGTGCTCTTTCAGGGCCTTCTGGATAATCTCTTCTGTTGTTTTATAATGTCCGCTCTCTACTGAATTCTTCAGTTCTTCCAGTATGTTCATGTCTCTCTCCTATAAGTGCATAAATATATTTCTATTTTACACGTTAATCCAACAAAAAACAACTGGTATATGCAATGGTACAGGGACCGTAATAGTAGGGCAGATGATTGTCCTGACAAACCTGTGTCACCAGCATACCGTAGGCCTCCATGGAGGCAAAGGTTTTATCTGGGAAGCGGCAGGGGGCCTCCGGGTAGGTACAAGTTTTACAGCGGGTGCAGGAGCCGCTTCCGATGGGAAGCATGGAAGGATACAGGGGCCTCAGTGCTTCTTCCAGGCGGAAGAAGTTTTCTTTGTGGGCAGCTTCTGTTTCCATCATGCCCTCTCCGTCCATGGAATCCTCCAGCTCCC
>CABSEJ010000050.1 GCA_902476765.1 uncultured Blautia sp. | reverse complement strand
CTTTAATCCATGAGGCTTTAATCCATGAGGCTTTAATCCATGAGGCTTTAATCCAGGTGGCTTTAATCCAGGTGGCTTTAATCCAGGTGGCTTTAATCTATGGAGTTTTAATACAGGCGGTTTTTCCATTCTTCTTCATCCCACCCTCTCCTTAATCTCCGCCTCATTCTATCTCAATACAGCAGGCGGCTGCCCTTTTCACAGATTTCATAAATCTCATCATATTTTCCCTCGATGAGGGGAGAGATTTCCTCGGTTTTTGCTTTCGTTATACGTCTGTATAAAAAATATGGCAGAATCCATCCTATAAAACCAGGGACAGCAAGAATGGCGCACAACAGAATATGGGGCTGGGAGGCAGTTACCGCAAAAGTAGAGCCTGCTATAAATACAGTGCCTGCCACACCTACGGCTATGGCCGTGGCTGTAGCCGCAGATGTCTTTCTTTTTTCTAATTCCTGTATTTCCCGGACACAGGCTTCAAAGTTTCTCTGCAGCCGGGTAAGCTCTGCCTTGTTAATGATTTTCCGGTCCCTTTTCAGGCGGATAAACACCTTATCAGAAACCGGGGCCCCCGGAGTTTTCCTTCCTTCTTCCCTGGTTCCCCCTGACATATTGGTGTCCACCTGCCATCCGAAATTGACATATCCGTCTATCAGAAAAGAGGCCTGTGCCCTGTCTGTTTTCACCTCTTTATACTCATAACCCACATATCTGCCGGCAGTTTGTTCTCTTTCCATTTAAATCATCTCCTTTTCTGCCCTGGTCTCTGGTATTTTTTCTGCTTCCGGCAGTCTTACCGTAAAAATACTGCCTACTCCCTCCTGGCTTTCCACCCGGATTTTTCCATCCATCAATTCCAGGACCCGTTTTACAAGGGCAAGCCCCAGTCCGTTTCCTTCTTTTGCGTGGGAAGTATCTCCCTGATAAAACTTATCAAAGATATGCCGCACACTTTCCTGACTCATCCCACATCCGCTGTCAGATACAGATACCTCAACAAAGCCGTCGCCTTTACTTAAGCTGACCTCTACACTCCCGCCCTTTTCCGTAAATTTAATGGCATTGGACAGCAGGTTATTCCAGACCAGCCCCATAAGCTCCCGGTCTGCACAGACAACAGCTCTTTCTTCCATATCCACAGTAAGCTCCAGTTCCTTTTCATCCCACAGCTCTTCATACTGCAGGATATACTCCTCAATCTGTCCGCACAGGTCATATCTTTCCGTTTGGGCATCAATCCGCTGGTTTTCCAGCTTATTCAGACGCAGAATGTTGCTGATTAAAGACGAAAGTCTGAGAGCAGCTTCCTCAATGTTTTTCCCATACTCTCTGCGTTCTTCCTCTGAAACATGCTCCATTCCCAACAGTTCTGCATAGTTTTTTATAATGGCAATGGGAGTTTTCATCTCATGAGAGACATTGGATATAAAATCTGTCTTTAAGGTCTCCACGCTTCCCAGCTCCTCTACCATTTTGTTAAAATCAAGAATCATAAAATCCAGATAATCCAGTTTGTCTGCTGTGTGAATCGTAGGGACATAGACAGAGAAATCCCCCTCTGCAACCTTCTTTGTGGCCTCCGCCAGGTTCTGCATAGGAGCTTCAAAAGAATCTCTTATCTGTTTTCTTGTATAGAGCGTCAGCCCCGCCGCCACAAGCAGCCAGTACAAAATGGGAAAGGCCGCCACCAACCATGTGTCTACGTTCAGTTTTTCTATGATGACAATCACATTGGTATGCAGTCCGGACATCAGAAGCAGGACTCCCAGATAGACAAAAAAGACAGAACGTGGAAAACGCTCATCCTTAATGCTTTTCCTTTTTGTCTCAACACCTTTTTTCATGACAGCACCGCCTTATAGCCTATTCCCCGGACAGTCACCAGCTTAAACCCGTCACAATCCGCCAGCTTTGTCCGCAGCTTGGTCATATAGACATCCACAGCCCGAAGCCCTGTCCCGCTGTCCACATCCCAGAACTCATCCATCAGCTGGGCTCTTGAAAATGTCTTCCTGGGATAGGAAAGCAGTTTATAGAGAATATTAAACTCTCTTGCAGTCAATGGAATTTCTTCCCCATTAACCACTGCTGTCATCTCATCTGCATCCATAACCAGATTTCCCACGGTAATTTTTCGTGCGTTTTCAATATTTGCCCGTCTCAGGAGCGCCCGTATCCGAAGCTCCAGCTCCCCTAACTCGATGGGCTTTACCATGTAATCGTCAATCCCCAGCCGGAAGCCCTTCTGCTTGGAAGACAAATCATCTTTCGCAGACATGAAGAGGATAGGGATTGTCTTGTTTACCCTCCTTACGGAATCTGCAAATTCAAAGCCGTCAATTTCCGGCATCATAATATCAGAAATAATCAAATCATAAAGGTGATTATACATTTCGTTGTAAGCATCCTGTGCATTTAAGCAGCCTTTGGTCTCAAAGCCGCAGTCATTGAGATAGGTGCATACAATCCTGTTCAGTTTCTGGTCATCTTCTACTACAAGTATGTGTATCATACATGGTTCCTCCTTAACCTTTCCGGTATAATACCTTTCTTTTGTTTCTGCATTGTTTGACTAATGTTTCAGAATTGTTAATTCCCAGCACAGGATACTTGAATACGCATTGGGTTCTGCCCTCAGCTGCAAACTCAAAATGATTCCATACATTGGTCGCCCGGATACTATCCGTAATGAAAATTATAGCTGTTAATATCCGGGATAGCAAGCGGCTCCTTTTGCGGCTGCCAGACTTCCGCCGGTATTTTCTATACTATTTTCTGGTCTCCATCTTAGTTACTCTTTTTTACCGCTATTACGGATACTGCTGCAGCTACAACCCCAAGCACTACTACTACAGCTTTTTCTATCATTTTTTCACTTCCTTCCTCTGTTCTATGGCAGTATTATGGCATGGCTGTATTTCTGTTTTGTCTGAATTTGGTTTCGGAAATATTAAAATGGGGCTGTAAAAAATGATTTCTCATTTTTTTACAGCCCCATTTTGCCCATATATAGCAGATATATTTACTTACTGTGCCAAAGCCTTTCCTAAATCACGGCAGGCCTCTTTGGCTTCCTCATCCGGTTCCTCGTTGCAGATAACGCCGTCCTGCACCAGGTTTGCTCCCTCCTCTTTACAAAGACTCTCCCAGTTTCGCATCCATTCTCCGTCACCCCAGCCATAGGAACCGAAAAGACCGATTTTCTTTCCGGATAATCCGCTTTTGCAGGCATCAAACATTGGGGCAAACTCTGTGTCCTCCAGCTCCTCATCCCCCATGGAAGGGCAGCCAAAAGCAATGGCATCAAACTCTGCCATCTTATCCGGAGAGAATACTGCTGCCTCAAAAACCTCTGTCTGTGCACCTGCAAGCTTCATCCCCTGCTCCACTTCCTGAGCCATTGCCTCTGTGTTTCCTGTTCCACTCCAGTATACAACTGCTGTTTTCATTTCCTTATACCTCACTTTTTTATATTTCAGGCAGAATGTCCCGCTCTGATGTCTATAATCTTTTCTCCTGCTTTTCTCAGGCAGATACAATAAGCTGTATCACAGGCCTTCCCTGCGAAAACAATCTTTCATAAACTGCCTCGCACTTCTTATATTTACAAAAGGTTCTCCTGGCATCACATTCATTGCAATATACCTTCCAGCACCCGGAACATTTACAGTTTTTCCCCTGATTGGCTATAAATCCCTCTACATCCTCTTCCGGATATCCCAGGAATAAGCCGATTTCATGAGGAAAGTTCTCTCCCCCGGCTAATCTCTGCTTCAAAGTCTTCACTGCCTCTTCCGGCGAAAAGGACTGATATCCCTCTGCAGCCAGCATTTTTCTGGTTTTTTCTCTATTTAAATCTCTCTCCAGATTGCTGATTCTGTATACATACAGGAGAGCTCTGTCTTTATTTACTTTCAGTACCTGTAAGTCCAGACCCTTTTCCTGAAAAATTCTCTTCCACTCCTCTAAATCCTCTCCCGGCTTTTCCTGACTTTTCCAGGGATACCAGAAAAGATTGGCTGTCTTTAATCCTGCTAAAGTAGGCGCACTATGTTTGATAAGAAATTTATCCAGCATTTACCTGTCCTCCTTTAATATCTTCTAACACAGACTGAAGGGCCGCTGTGCTGCTTCTGTGAATCCGCACAATGGGAATGTTGTTTCTTTTTGCCTCCTGTGAAGCATTCATTACCATTTTATGTGACACTGTATTGGTAAACAGAAGAAGTAAATCCGGACAGCCCATTTTCTTCTTAATAGAGCCATGCTCCTTCACGAATACCTTTGCTTTACATCCATAATCCTGGCAAAGATTCTCATATCTCGCCACCATTCTCTCGTTGCCGCCGATAATCACAATACTCATAGAATGACTCCTTTCGTGTTAGTTTAGACTAATCGAGTGATAAAAACAAAGAGTTCTTTTTTATGAACCCTTAATGCTCTTTATTTATTTTTTCGGAATTAGTTTTAACTAACTAAGATATTACCCATTTTTTCCTTATTTGTCAATACCTTTTTTCTTTTCTGTCCTTTTTGCTTTTCTGACGATTTTCAACTCTCATTTCCACGCTTATTTCTCTGTATCCTTTTTCTTTCTATCCTTGCCAAAAAAAAGCGATTTGTGGTAGACTGATAAGCAGATTAGAAACTATCTCAGGAGTTTTACCAATGAAAATTTTATTTACAGATTTAGATGGAACCCTTTTAAACAGTCAAAAAGGAATTTCGGCAGTGGATTTAAAAGCTATTTCCAGGGCTGCCCAACAGGGAAACATAACTGTTGTCACCACAGGACGCTCTTTGTCTTCCGCTATGCCTTATATTGAAAAAACAGCCTCTGTACAAAAAGAATGTTACGCTATTGTGTACAACGGAGGATTGATTTATAACTGCAAAACCCAAAAGCCGATTTATCAGAAAACTATTCCGCTACCCTATGTACAATATATTTTTCAACAGGCGGAAAAATTCAACATACACTGCCAGACATATCAGGATGGTTATGTACTGGCTCCCAGAGACAGGGAGGAGCTTCGGGAGTATGCCAGCCATACGGGAATGCCCATCCGAACTGTACCCAATCCCGTCTCTTATCTTACTTCCCAGCCTTATAAGGTATTAACTTCCTGTATCCACCACAAGGCTTTGCATGAGAAATACCGCCGCAGCCTGGAGCCCTGGGCAAAGGATAAAGTGTCTCTGTTTTTTTCCAGTGAATATTATTTGGAACATGTACCTTTAGGGGTATCTAAGGGCAGCGCCATTACCTTTCTCTGCAACTATTTGGGAGTTCCAATAGACCATACCATAGCCGCCGGAGATGCGGAAAATGACATTTCCATGTTAAAAACCGCAAAGGTGGGGGCAGCTATGGCAAACGGAACTGTTCAGGCAAAAAAAGCTGCAGATTATGTGACTGTTTCCGACAATGACAATGGAGGAATTGCAGAGATTATTCAAAACTTTATAGAAAATTAAAGAAACCCCCTTCCCTTTTCCTCATAAATTGGATTATAATAGAGAAAATATAAAAGGACTATGCGTTTGTATGCAAAATATCTAAACGAAAAGAAAGGACTAGATGATTATGGGAAATTTTGGTAAAAAGCTTTTAGGAGCCGGCGCATTAGGCGCAGCTGCCGGCGCTGCGGTTTACTATTTTGTCAAAAAGAAAAATGAAGACCCTGACCTTCAGGAAGAATTCGCAGATTTCCAGGATAATGTAAAAGAAACCGCTGCTTCAGCAGTCAGTGTAGCTTCTAAATTGAGAGATGCGGTAGAAAAATCTGTAGATCATGCGGTAAGCAAAGTAAAAGAGCATACTGATGATTTCGTGGACGATGATATTTTCGAGGACGAAGATTTAGCGGACACTGTAAAAGAAACATTACAGGAAGGCGCAGAGGCTGTCGCTCATGTGGCGGAGGAAGGAAAGGAAGCGGTAAAAGAGGCTGTCCAGGATGTAAAGGAAGTCCTTCAGGAAGAGGAGCAGCCCAAGGAAAATTAAAAATATTGTATTTGGTGAGCGGTCCTGTGAACCAGATGGAAAGGAATGTGAAAGTTCCCCACCGGGTTTCACAGGACCTTTGTTTTTCATAAATCATAAAAAGGAGGAGACACTTTGAATGAAGCTTTACTTTTAATGGGAATTGTAATTATTATCTGCATACTAATCGGGCCTTTCGCAGAAAGGCTGCCCATTCCCTCCCTTTTAATTTTTATTGGTCTGGGTATGTTTTTCGGCACTGACGGCCCTATCGGTATTCCTTTTAGTGAATACTCTATATCTGAAAGTCTATGCAGTACCTGTCTGATATTTATTATGTTTTACGGTGGCTTTGGCACCAATATGGCCTCCGCAAAACCAGTTTTAGCCAAATCCATCTGTCTTTCTACATTGGGCGTTGTACTGACTGCCGGTTTTACCGGAGTTTTCATTCACTATGTACTGAACTTGTCCTGGATGGAAAGTCTGCTGATTGGAAGCGTGATTTCTTCCACGGATGCGGCTTCTGTTTTTAATATTCTCCGCTCCCAGAATCTGGACTTAAAACATAACACTGCCTCTTTGCTGGAGGTAGAATCCGGTTCCAATGACCCGGTATCCTACATGCTTACCTTAATCTTTATTTCCATACTGACGGGCTCTGAAATTTCAGTCCCTTTCATGTTATTTAAACAGGTTTTTCTGGGACTGGCCGGAGGCTTTCTCATAGGCTGGGGAGCTATTTTGCTGTTGCGGCATTTTGATTTTTATCTGGAGCAGGGAAGAACCATTTTGGTCTTTGCCATTGCTCTTACTGCTTATGCTCTTCCTTCTTTTTTTGGAGGCAACGGATACCTCAGCGTATATCTCTGTGGTATTCTTATGGGTAATTACTATATTCCTGACAAGAAATATCTGGTGCATTTTTTTGATACCATTACCGGCACCTGTCAGATGATTATCTTCTTTCTTTTAGGACTGCTTGTGACTCCCTCACAGCTTGGACCGGTACTGCTGCCGGCTCTGCTCATCATGGTTTTCCTCACATTGGTGGGAAGGCCCTTGGGCGTTCTCCTGATTCTCGGGCCTTTCCGTTCTTCTTTGGGACAGATTGGCACGGTTTCCTGGGCCGGATTGCGAGGCGTTGCTTCCATTGTGTTTTCTATCCTGGTCGTCCTAAGTGACGTAACGATGAAGTATAACCTTTTTAACTTGGTCTTCTGCATTGTTCTTTTGTCCATTGCCATCCAGGGCAGTCTGCTTCCTTGGATTTCTCACAAGCTGAACATGATAGACCAAAACGGAAATGTCCAGAGAACCTTTAATGATTATCAGGAATCCACAGACGTAAGTTTTATCAAAATACATGTAAAGGAAGGCGACAGACTGGCTCACTGTCTCTTAAAAGACGCTCAGTTTCCCTACGGTATGCTGGTAGTGTTGATTATCCGGGAAGCGGAAAATATCCTTCCCAACGGTAACACAGAAATCCTTCCGGGGGACCTTCTTGTAGCCGCTGCACCTGAATTTGAAGACAGAGAAACTCTGACACTTTATGAAACACCCGTAGGAAAAGGCCATCCCTGGCTGAATAAAACTTTACAGAACATTTCCGTCCCTGCCGGCTGTCTGGTGGTGCTGGTGCTGCGAAACGGCGCCTCCATTATTCCCGACGGAAATACCCGGATACTTATGGAGGATGTGCTGGTCACCGCCCGCTTCTGACAGGGACTCCAACGTTCTGCATAAGCAGTGATTCTATACAAGAATACAAGAGAGAGTTACTCTTGCGGAGCATTTTTTAGTTCATAGGAACACAATTCCTATGAACTAAAAATTCTTCTCTATTTTTCCCAGACTCTTTTCAGTTTTTCCAGACCTTGCTCTATCTCTTCATCTCTCAAAGTAGCATAGCCTAAAAGTACGCTTTCCCGTTTTTTCTCCTGTTGTTTTTCCTTTTCCAGAATCTGATACCGGGACATGCCGTAGACCTGAATCCCGGCTTTTTCTGCCCGTTCTACAGCTTCCTTTTCTGTCAGATTGTTTACAAATTCCAAAGCCATATGAACTCCTGCATTTTCTCCTGCATAGGTACAGATATGGCTCATCTGCCGCAGACCTTTCACCATTAAATCATGTTTTCCTTTATATACCGCTCTCATTCTGTTTAAGTGGCGCTCAAAATGACCTTCCCTCATGAAAAGCTCCACAATTTTCTGGTCTGTCTTAGATACGGTAACCGAAAAAGGATGGCCCTGGCTCAGATACCTGTCCATCAATTCCTGGGGGAGCACCATGTAGCTGATACGCACCGAGGGAGCCAGAGATTTAGAAAAGGTTCCCAGGTATATCACCTTTCCCTGATGGTCAAAGCCCTGTAAAGCAGGAATCGGAAGGCCTTTGTACCGGAATTCACTGTCATAATCGTCTTCAATGATATACCGCCCTTCTTTTTCATTGGCCCAGGCCAAAAGTGCTGTTCTGCGCTTTAGAGGCATGACCATTCCCATAGGGAACTGATGGGATGGCATAACGTAAACTGTATCCGCCTGGCAGGCCCAAAGGTCTGCTACAGAAACACCCTGTATATCCTGCCCCACTGCCTCAATCTCATATCCCATATGAAGGAAATCATAATAGGCGCTGAGATAAGTAGGACTTTCCATAGCAATTTTCCTGTTTCTCCCCAGAATAGTTCCCAGCAGCAGGAGAAGATAGTCGTTTCCTGCTCCTATGATAATCTGTCCCGGAGAACATTGCACGCCTCTGGCCTGATAAAGATATTCTGCCACTGCCTGCCGAATCCCCGGTTCTCCGCAGGAATCCCCCAGAGAAAATAAATCCTCTTCCTCTTGGGAGAGAGTCTGGCGGGCCAGCTTTTTCCAGACAGGATAAGGAAATCCTCCGGGCGCAATACCATTTAGAGCAAAGTCTATAAGCTTCTTTTTTTCTGCTTCCTCTCCCTTTATCAGCTCTTTTCCATCCTTGTTTTCTGTTCCTTTTTTTCTGCTTTTTCCCTGGGGCTTTTCCTTCATCCTATCTGCTGTCTTCACTTCTCTCCCAACGGATTCCGGCATAAAATAAAGCCCCTGGATATCGCAGACATAGTACCCTTTACAAGGCCAGGATTCCACATAACCCTCGGACAGGAGCTGGTCATAGGCCAAATCCACCGTACTTCTGCTGACACAGAGGTTTTTCGCTAAAAGCCGGGATGAAGGCAGTTTTTCACCTGCCTTCACCCTTCCATTTTGT
The DNA here is from genome assembly GCA_902476765.1 of uncultured Blautia sp. Lineage (GTDB taxonomy): Bacteria > Bacillota > Clostridia > Lachnospirales > Lachnospiraceae > Blautia. The sequence continues at coordinate 9,683 of CABSEJ010000050.1, read as the reverse complement.
ATTTCTTTCTTAAAATACCCACATATTTGCTGATACATGGGCACTTTGCTTTTTCCCTCCAGGGGAATCATCCATTGGCGCATAGCTTTATTTCCCGGGAAGCTTAAAGGAGCTTTTCAGGGAAACAATCCGGTTAAATACCGGGGCTCCCTCTTTGCAGTCGTGGCAGTCTCCACAGAAAAATCCATTCCGCACAAACTGATAGCGGTCATAGGCTCCTGCTTTTCCAAGCTCAGGTTCCACATAGGCTCCCTTTACCACTGTAAGTGAGTTTGGATTCAGATTCAGGCTTCCGTCCTCCTTGTTATAAACACCTTTTTCCTCGTCTACAATGTTTTCATATAACCGGCATTCTGCCTCCACGGCAGTCTGGGCGCATACCCAGTGAATGGTGCCCTTTACCTTTCTGCCATCCGGCGAGTTTCCTCCCTTGGAAGCCGGGTCATAAGTACAGTGAATCACTGTCACATTTCCCTGCTCATCCTTTTCATAGCCGGTGCAGGTAACGAAATAGGCATTCATAAGACGGACTTCATTATCCGGATAAAGTCGTTTATATTTCTTCACCGGAACCTCCATAAAGTCCTCACGCTCAATATATAGCTCTCTGCCAAAAGGTACCTGACGGCATCCCAACTCCGGATTCTCCATGTTATTGGGGACATCCAAATACTCGATTTCTCCCTCCGGATAGTTGTCAATCACCAGCTTTACCGGGTCCAGAACAGCCATCATCCTGGGAGCTTTCATCTTCAAATCCTCCCGGATACAATACTCCAGCATCGCATAATCTACGGAACTGTTAGCCTTGGAAACACCGCACAGCTCCACGAATTTCTGAATGGATTCCGGTGTAAAACCTCTTCTCCTCAAGGCCGCAATACTGACCAGACGAGGGTCGTCCCAGCCGTCTACAATACCGTCTTCCACCAGCTTTTTGATATAACGTTTTCCTGTAACCACATTGGTCAGATACAGCTTGGCAAACTCAATCTGCTTTGGAGGATGAGGGTATTCCAACTCTCTCACTACCCAGTCGTACAGAGGTCTGTGGTCTTCGAATTCCAAAGTACAGATAGAATGGGTAACACCCTCGATTGCATCTTCAATGGGATGAGCAAAATCATACATAGGATAGATACACCACTTATCCCCTGTATTGTGGTGCGTCATATGAGCCACACGGTAAATGACCGGGTCTCTCATATTGATATTAGGGGAAGCCATGTCAATCTTTGCTCTTAACACCTTGCTTCCGTCCGGAAACTCCCCATTTTTCATACGCTCAAACAAATCCAGATTCTCTTCTACACTTCTGTTGCGGTAGGGACTTTCCTTTCCCGGCTCAGTCAGGGTTCCTCTGTATTCCCGGATTTCCTCTGCACTTAAATCACATACAAAGGCTTTCCCTTTCTGAATCAGCTTTACAGCCGCCTCATACATCTGATTAAAATAATCGGAGGCAAAAAACAGCCTGCCCTCCCAGTCTGCGCCCAGCCATTTCACATCACTCTCAATAGACTCTACAAATTCTGTTTTTTCCTTGGTGGGGTTGGTATCGTCAAAACGCAGGTTGAATTTTCCGTTATATTTCCGGGAAAGCCCGTAATTCAATAAAATGGACTTGGCATGTCCGATATGCAGATAGCCGTTAGGTTCAGGCGGAAATCTGGTACAGATTTCCTCATACTTTCCCTCTTCCAAGTCCTTATCAATTATCTGTTCTATGAAATTTTTAGAAACGGTTTCTTTTGCTGTTTCTTTTTCCAATGTATTCTCCTCCATCTATGATAAATAAAGTCTAACAGATATACTACCATATATATAAGAGTTCCGCAAGCGGAACTCTTATACTCAATAGGGGCTACCTACTCTGCCACCATAAAATTCGCCGTGGCTGTGGCAATCAGTTTTCCCTCTTTTTCAGATTTACAAAGGGCGTGTACGTTGCAGATACGTCTTCCTGTCCTGTCAGCCTGGGCTGTTACAAGAAGAGCGTCCCCGGCCGTGGCCGGAGACAGATAATTCAGATTTAAATTGATGGTAGGGATTACGGTTTTCCCTGTAACGCTTCTGACTATCATTCCGCAGGCTGTATCTATAGCTGTAGCAATGATTCCCCCGTGAACGGTACACATGTGATTCAATTCCCATCTCTGGACAGGAAAACGCAGAGTTACGGTTTGCTTTGCATAGCTGCAGGAGTAAAGTTCCACGCCCATCCGGTTATACAGATGGTCCGGGTCCTTGGGATAAAGCAGCTCCATGCTTTTTCTAAGCTCCTGTTCCATGTGCTGCTGCATTGTATCTTCCATTTCAGTATTTCACCTCCACCAGCGTCAGCCCTCTGGCCGGGGCAGTAAACCCGGCCAGACTTCTGCTGCGCCCTTCTAAAATTTCTGTCATTTCTTCCGCTTTTTTCTTTCCTCTCCCTACTTCAATCAGAGTTCCTGTAAGAATACGCACCATATTATAGAGAAAACCATCTCCCCGGTAGGTAATCTGCAGCTCCCCTTTTTTCTCACAAACCTCTATCTCATAGAGCGTCCGCACCGTAGATTTTTTCATTCTTTTATTCGAACAAAAGCTTTTAAAATCATGGGTTCCTGTCAAAAGCCCGGCCGCCTGTTTCATAGCCTCCCCATCCAGGTCTTCGTGAAGAGGACATAAATATTTTCTCTCAAATACATTTTTATGGAAACCGGTAGCAATCCGATAACAGTATACTTTCTCCCTGGCATTTAAACGGCTGTGAAACCTTTCTTCCGCCTGACTGACCCGGACTATCTCAATATCCTCCGGCAGATACTGATTCAGATAACAGCAGATTTCCTCACAGCTTTTTACTGTGTCCATATGAACGTTGGCCACCTGTCCCAGTGCATGCACTCCCGCATCGGTCCTTCCTGCGCCCTGAATTTGTATCGGTGTCCCACACATCCTGGACAGCACCTCCTCTATTTTACCCTGGATGGTGTTGTCCCTGTCCGCCTGTCTCTGCCAGCCACCGTACCTGGTACCGTCATATTGTATATCCAAACGATAATTCATAGTTATTTCCCGTCTTTCTCTTTCCGCCCCACAAAACGGGCCTTGTCCAGTTTAGGATTTTTCTCTACAGCGCCAATCTGCTGAGCAAGCTGATTCTCCACATATTCCGGTTTTTCTTTAGCGCTGAAGGACATTTTCAGAAGAATAGGGGATACAATCGTAGTAATGATAACCACAATAACCACCGGGCCCAAAATATTAGGAGACATAAGTCCTACACTGTTTCCCTTGGCAGCCACAATCAAGGCTACCTCACCTCTGGAAATCATTCCCATACCGATTCGCACACAATCCTGATTGGTATAACGGCACAGCTTGGCTCCCAAGCCGCATCCTACTATCTTTGTCACCACTGCAATAATCACCAGCATAACAGCAAAAAGAACAATCATAGCATCCATATCCGGCAACACCACCTGAAGGCCGATATTTGCGAAAAATACCGGGGACAGAAAAATATAAGAAAGAATTCCAAACCTTCTGGAAATATAATTAGTGTGGGTGGTTTTCGTAATAATCAAGCCGGCAAAGAAGGCTCCCGTAATATCTGCTACTCCAAAGAATTCCTCGGCACAATATGAGAAAATAAGGCAGATAACAAAGGCAATAATAACAAATCTCTGTAAATCTCTCTCATATCCTCTCACCCATTTTTCAAAGAGAATGTGAATCAAATATCCTCCCAGGCCTACGAAAACAAAGAATCCCAGAATTTTCAAAAATACCATAGCCACATTTACAGAAGAATCTGCCAGGCTTGTAATAATAGTCAAAGCTACAATACCCAGCACATCATCAATTACCGCAGCACCCAGGATAGCATTTCCGGCTTTTGTATTCAGTTTTCCCATTTCCTTCAGGGTTTCCACGGAAATACTCACAGAGGTTGCCGTGAGGATTACACCGATAAATACATTCTGCAGGAAAACACTGGCATCTGCAGTTGAAGTCACCAGTCCCGGACGATTGAAAAAGGCCGCAACTCCAAAGCCTCCCACAAGAGGCACTAAAACCCCCAGCAAAGCAATGATAAAAGAGGCTTTTCCGCTTTTTTTCAGCTCGTTAATATCCGTCTCCAGACCAGCACAGAACATCAACACAATAACACCGATTTCTGAGGTCTGCTTGATAAATTCTGTCTGCTCCAAAATTCCCAGACAGGCCGGGCCCAGAATCAATCCTGCCAGCAAGGCCCCCACCACCTGGGGCATCCTTACTCTCCTGGTCAAAAGTCCAAAAAGCTTAGTACTCAGTAAAATCAATGCCAAATCCAACAAATAATCATATGAATTCATCTTCTCGTATCTCCCTATTTCTGTAAGTCATATTCTAAAAGCAGGTGAATGCTCCATCCACCACAAAATCTGCACCAGTGGTAAAGGAACTGGTATCCCCGGCCAGATAAACCGCAATAGACTGCAGCTCCTCCGGCCTTCCCATCCGTCCCATGGGAGCCATGGCATTCCATTTTTCAATCAAAGGCTTTAAGCTCTCAGAATTCAAGGTCAGTTCTGTGGCCATATATCCCGGACTTATACTGTTGACACGCACCCCTCTCTTAGCAAACTCTACGGCCATGGACTTGGTAAGCTGAATCACCCCGGCCTTTGACGCATTATAGGAACATTGAGGCTGAGGCACATTGACAATGTGCGCAGACATGGACGCTGTATTGATAATAGAACCCTTGCCCTGCTTCAGCATCACCTTTGCTGCGGCCTGGGAAGTCAGGAATACTCCGGTCAGATTAATATCAATCACCTTTTTCCACTGCTCGTAAGTCATCTCCTCTGCCGGAATATTCATACAGATTCCCGCATTACAAAAAGCAGCGTCAAGATGACCGAAAACCTTCATGATTTCCTCCATCATAGCCTCTACATCCTCCGGCTTCGTCACATCTGCACCTATAGCTATAACTTTCACGTTACTTTCCGCTTCTATTTCCCTGGCTGTCTTTTTAGCCTCCTCCAAGTCCAGGTCCACCAAAGCCACATCACTTCCAGCCTCTGCCAGAGCCTTTGCTATGGCTTTTCCGATACCTCTGGCACCTCCTGTTACAAAAGAAACCTTGCCGTCCAGTCTCATTTTTTCTAAAATTCCCATAATTACTCTCCTTTTGGTGTATTGTTTATTTTAGCTAAAGCAGCGCCTGATAAAGGGCCACCATAAGCGGCATAGTAAGAATACTTAAAATCACAGACATTACATTGATTGCACCGGCCTGCTCTTCCCTGTTATGAAAAATGCTGGCCATCTGGGTAACCGTAGCAGCCACAGGGGCACAGATGGCAAGAAACAGTATGAGCAGCACGTCCTTAGCATAGGACAGGTGCACCGTTACCCTGGAAATCCAAAGCACCAGAAGCATAACAGACGGGAAAAGCACCAGTCTTCCCAGACATACCATCCAGTTTCTTCCGGACAAAAACACTGCCTTTAAGTCTGCAGAGGCCATTATCATACCAATCATCAGCATACATACCGGCCCCACTATGCTGCCCATGGAGGCCACCGTAGTTCCCAGAATTCCCGGAAGTCTGGTATTGGTAAAAAACAGCACCAGCCCTAAAGCAATGGCAATTACATTGGGGTTTGTCACGATTTTTTTCAGACTTACCTGTCTTCGCCCTCCTATAAGGGCCACCGTATGGGTCCAAAAGAAAAAGGTCTGTACCATGATAAAAGCACAGCAGTAAAATACCTGACTTTCCCCCAAAAGTGCAGACACCAGAGGAATGATGATGTTCCCCCCGTTAGAGTAAATCATTGAGGCCTGTTCAATAGCTTCCAGACCACCTTTCTTACCCATAAACAAAGCCAGTCCGATGAAAAGAAAGTGCATCACAACGGCGAAACCTGCAGCCAGCAAAAGCCCTTCCAGCTTTTCCAGAGAAAACTCTATCTGCAGGCTGTTGATGACCACGCAGGGTACAATAATATACAGGGTTAAGGCTGAAATCACGGCGCTTTGCCTGCTCTCCACAATCCCCGCCTTAACAGCCCCATACCCCATAAGAATCATCAGCAGCATAGACAGCATTTGCTCCAGCAGCAGTATACTTAATTCCATCTTATTTCTCCTTCTCTTTTGCACTACTCTGATTATATACTGTAGCTTTTTTTTGTTCAAGATTCTTCCTTGTAAAATTTTACCTCCCGGCCCAGGAAAAATAAAGCTGTCAAATTAGGCAAAGCCATGAGCCCGTTAAAAGCGTCTGAAAGCTCCCAAATCATCTGCGGAGCCAGGATGCATCCGGGCAGAGTAATGAGGATATAAAGCAGTCGGTAAACAGCCGCTCCCCTTTCTTTTCCCAGATAAACGGCGGTCTGCTCTCCAAAATAAGCCCATCCTACTATGGTGGCAAAAGCAAAAAGCGCCGTTGCCCCGGCTAAAAACTGCTCCCCAAAAGGAATTACCGTGGCAAAGGCTCTGCCGGCTAAAGTGGTGCCATCTATTACCTCTTTTCCCCGGGCCAAATCTTCCAGGAATTGCTCCGGCCGGTAGACGCCGCTTACCAAAAGTACCAGGGCCGTAATGGTACATACCACCATGGTATCTATAAAAATCTCCAGAATCCCCCACATTCCCTGAATCTCAGGCTCCCTGACATCAGACTGTGCGTGTGCAGCTACCGTGGAGCCAAGTCCCGCCTCATTGGAAAAAATTCCTCTGGCTATTCCCATCCGCAGAGCCTGCCCCATCCAATAGCCGCCTACTCCTGCAGCAGCGGAGCGGGGCCGGAATGCCTCCCGGAAAATCAATGCAAAGGCCTGGGGAATCAAAGCATAATTGGCAATCAGCACCACCAAGGCACCGGCCAGATAGATAAAGGCCATTACAGGAACCAGCTTCTCCGTCACCTGTCCTATGCGCTTTACTCCTCCGGTTACAGCTGCAGCCACCAACACCATACAGATAACCCCCGACACAAAGGCAGGAATATGAAAAGCCTCCTCTAATCCTTTTGCCATAGAATTTCCCTGGACCATATTTCCCATTCCGAAAGAAGCCCCCAGACAGCAAACCGCAAAGACCAGGGCCAAAGGCCTGGAGCCCAGCCCTCTCTCCATATAAACCATGGCTCCGCCTCTCCAACGGCCCTCCTTATCCCGGTACCGGTACTTGATTCCCAAAAAATTCTCCGCATAATTAGTCATCATTCCGAAGAAGGCAGAAACCCACATCCAAAAAATTGCTCCCGGCCCTCCGAAAACCAGGGCCGTAGCCACTCCCGTGATATTCCCTGTACCCAAAGTAGCCCCCAAGGCTGTACAGAAAGACTGGAACTGGGAAATAGACTGTTCCTCTCCTGCTCTTCTCACCTCTTTCTTCTTTAAAGCCCCCAAAGTCTTCCCCATCCAGATATGTATTTTCCGGATTTGAAAGAATCCGGATGATAGGGTAAAACGTATGCCTGTGGCCAGGAAAAAGAATACCATACCCGGTCCCCAGACAAATTCCTGCAGCCTATGTATCAAAGTTTCCATACAAAAATCTCCTGTGTTTTTTCTAATTTATGCGTTTTTTTCGGCAAAAAGTCCTCTGATGATTTTTTAACAATATTTCACAGAACTCTCCCATAAATTTTTCTATTTTTTTGTATTTTTTTACTTAAAATTGTGGAAAAATAAGGGATTTAATTGTATAATATACAACATGAAAACAATAGGGATTTGCGCCTCGTGAAAACCTATTGTGAACTAAGGAAAGAGAGGGTTCATTATGAAACAAAACAATATGTTGGCAATGATTTTAGCCGGCGGCCGTGGAACTCGCCTGCATGAGCTGACAAAAAAAGTAGCAAAGCCCGCCGTATCCTACGGTGGAAAATACCGTATCATTGATTTTCCGTTGAGTAACTGTGCAAACAGCGGTATCGACAATGTAGGTGTTCTCACCCAGTACGAATCCATTCAGCTGAACAGCTATGTAGCAGCCGGCGGACGCTGGGGTCTGGATGCAAAGAACAGCGGTGTATATGTACTTCCGCCCCGTGAAAAAGCGGACTCCAATCTGGACGTATACAGAGGAACCGCTGACGCCATCTCCCAGAACATCGACTTTGTAGACAGCTTTGACCCGGAATATGTTCTGATTCTTTCCGGCGACCATATCTACAAAATGAATTATGCCAAAATGCTGGCCGCTCATAAAGAGCAGCACGCAGACGCTACCATCGCCGTTATCGAGGTTCCTTTAAAAGAAGCCAGCCGCTTCGGTATCATGAATACAGATGAAAGCGGACGCATTGTAGAATTCGAGGAGAAACCTGCTAAGCCAAAAAGCAATCTTGCTTCCATGGGTATTTATATCTTTACCTGGAAACTGTTAAGAAAGATGCTGATGGCTGATATGAAAGACCCGAATTCTCATCATGATTTCGGTAAAGACATTATCCCTGTTATGCTTCAGGAGAACAGGACCCTGTATGCCTATAAATTCAAAGGCTACTGGAAAGATGTAGGAACCATTGACTCTCTCTGGGAGGCAAACATGGACCTTCTGGACAAAAACAATCCTCTGGATTTAAGCGATTCCACCTGGAAAATATACACAGAAGATTCTGCCAGCCTGCCCCATTACATGGGACCAAACGCCAGTATCAAACGTGCCTTTATCACACAGGGCTGTATGATTGACGGTGAGGTGGAAAATTCCGTATTATTCACAGATGCTAAAATCGGCACCGGCGCAAAGGTTATCGACAGTGTGCTCATGCCAGGCGCTGTAGTTGAAGAAGGCGCCGTGGTTCAGCGTGTTATCGTGGCAGACGGCGTAAAAATCGGCAAAAACGCTAAGGTGGGAAGTGCTGACAGCGAACACATTGAACTGATTGCAAAACGTGTAAAGGGGGATGAATAATATGAGCAGTGCATTTGGAATTGTAAATTTCTCTGGCAGAAACATTTGGGTGGAAGGCCTGCAGCCCTACCGTCCCATCGGTGCCTTTTCCTTTTTGGGACGCTACCGTGTAATCGATTTTCCGATTTCCAATATGAGCAACAGCGGAATTGAAAGAATACAGGTATATATCCGCAGAAAACCTCGTTCCCTTACAGAACATCTGGGAACAGGCCGTCATTACAACATCAACTCCAAAAGAGGAAAACTGCATATCCTGTTTTCCGAAACCGGAGTGGACAATGATAATTACAACAATGATATCGCAGCTTTCATGGAAAACATGGAATGCATTGAAAGAGTGCATTATCCCTATGTGGTAATTGCTCCCAGCTACATGGTTTACGCCATGGACTACAGCAAGCTTTTGCAGACCCACATTGACTCCGGAGCTGACATTACTCTATTATATCACTCCGTGGACAATGCCAAAGAGGCCTTCTTAAACTGCAATACCCTGAACCTGAATCGTCAGAAAGGTGTTCTTTCCTTAGAAGCCAACCATGGAAATGCCAAAAACAGAAACATTTTCATGGATACATATGTAATGAAGAAGGAATTGTTTATGGAGCTGGTACAAAAAGCTCATAAGCTTTCCTCCATGTATACCCTGGCAGATATTGTTCATGATTCCTGCAGCGAACTGGACATAAGAGGTGTAGCTCATCACGGATACTTTGCATCCATCACAGATTTCAAGAGCTATTACAGTGCCAATATGTCCCTC
>CABSEJ010000049.1 GCA_902476765.1 uncultured Blautia sp. | reverse complement strand
GCGCGTCTGCCAATTCCGCCACTCCTGCATTTCTTATAAAATTTTGTGTTTCCGCTGAACACAAAACATATAATACACGATAAAGTTTATGTTGTCAACTATATTTTTAAAAATATATAACTATAGATTTCCGGTACTCCGGACCCTATGGCTGAATGGTGTGGGATTGACGATTATTTTTTGTAACAGTTCAGCCTTGCTGAACCGTTACTATTTTTTCACCGTTCTGGAAGAAAAAAAGGTTGAAAAATCATTTCTGTTATGATAAACTTTTTACAATTTGGGGAAATTTGGGGTTTTTTAAAAATTACAATTGGGAACCATGAAGTATAGAAGAAAGAAAGGAAGACAGGTGAAAGAATGAAAGCATTTTTAATACTGGAAGACGGCACCGTCTTTACGGGAACCAGCATCGGCTCCAAGAAAGAAATCATCAGTGAGATTGTCTTCAATACGTCGATGACAGGGTACCTTGAGGTACTTACAGACCCTTCTTATGCCGGACAGGCAGTCTGCATGACATATCCTTTGATTGGAAATTATGGCATTTGCTATGAGGACCAGGAATCTTTAAGACCATGGCCAGATGGTTATATAGTAAGGGAATTATCCCGTATTCCAAGCAACTTCCGCAGTGAAGATACTATCCAGAACTTTTTAAAGCGCTATGATATTCCGGGAATCGCAGGTATTGATACAAGAGCCCTGACAAAGATTCTCAGGGAAAAGGGAACCATGAACGGTATGATTACCACCAATGAAAATTATAACCTGGAGGAGATTCTGCCCAAGCTTCACGCATATAATACGGGAAAAGTAGTGGAAAAGGTTACCTGCGAGGAAAAAACAGTATTAAAAGGAAAGGGACCCAAGGTGGCTCTTATGGATTTCGGGGCAAAACAGAATATTGCCAAATCCCTTCATGACAGAGGCTGCCAGGTTACCATTTATCCTGCCTTTACAAAAGCGGAGGAGATTCTCAAAGACAATCCCGACGGCATCATGCTGTCTAACGGGCCAGGAGACCCCAAAGAGTGTACGGCAATCATAGAAGAGGTAAGAAAGCTGTACGAATCTCAGGTTCCTATTTTTGCTATCTGTCTGGGACATCAGCTTATGGCTTTAGCCACAGGAGCAGATACTAAGAAGATGAAATACGGACACAGAGGCGGCAACCATCCGGTAAAGGATTTGGAAACCGGAAGAGTTTATATTTCCTCCCAGAACCATGGCTATGTAGTGGATACAGATACACTGAATCCGGAAATTGCAGTGCCGGCTTTTGAAAATGTAAATGATAAGACAAACGAGGGCCTGAAGTATGTGGGCAAGAATATTTTTACCGTGCAGTTCCATCCGGAAGCCTGCCCGGGACCCCAGGATTCCGGCTACTTATTTGACCGTTTCTTAAAAATGATGGAGGTGACAGAGTAATGCCTAAGAACCCGGACATTAAAAAGGTTTTGATGATTGGTTCCGGTCCTATTGTAATCGGACAGGCAGCAGAGTTTGATTATGCAGGAACCCAGGCCTGCCGTTCCCTGAAGGAAGAGGGAGTTGAGGTAGTGCTTTTGAATTCCAACCCTGCCACAATCATGACGGACAAGGATATTGCAGATAAGGTTTATATAGAGCCTCTTACTGTTGAAGTTGTGGAGCAGCTGATTCTTAAAGAGAAGCCGGACAGTGTGCTTCCCACTCTGGGAGGACAGGCTGGCTTGAACCTGGCTATGGAGCTGGAGGAGAGAGGATTTTTAAGGGAGCATAATGTGCGCCTTATCGGAACTACCTCCCAGACGATTAAAAAGGCAGAAGACCGCCAGGAATTTAAAGATACCATGGAAAAAATCGGAGAGCCCATTGCCGCTTCCCTGGTGGTGCGGAATGTGGAGGATGGTATTGCCTTCAGCGAAAAGATTGGCTATCCGGTGGTGCTGAGACCGGCTTACACCTTAGGGGGAAGCGGCGGCGGTATTGCCAATAACCGGGAAGAACTGGTTGAGATTCTGGAAAACGGCCTGCGCCTTTCCCGTGTAGGAGAGGTTCTGGTAGAGCGCTGTATTGCTGGCTGGAAGGAAATTGAGTATGAAGTTATGCGGGATAGTGCGGGAAACTGTATTACCGTATGTAATATGGAGAATATTGACCCTGTAGGTGTTCACACAGGTGACAGTATTGTAGTGGCTCCTTCCCAGACTTTGGGAGACAAGGAGTATCAGATGCTGAGAACCTCAGCCCTGAACATCATTACAGAGCTGGGAATTACAGGAGGCTGTAATGTGCAGTACGCCCTGAATCCGGACAGCTTTGAATACTGTGTAATCGAGGTAAATCCCCGTGTATCACGTTCTTCTGCACTGGCTTCCAAGGCAACCGGATACCCTATTGCAAAGGTAGCGGCCAAGATTGCCTTGGGCTATACGCTGGATGAGATTAAAAACGCTATTACCGGAAAAACCTACGCCAGCTTTGAGCCTATGCTGGACTACTGTGTGGTAAAAATTCCAAGACTGCCCTTTGATAAATTTATCAGCGCTAAGAGAACCCTTACCACTCAGATGAAGGCTACCGGTGAGGTAATGAGTATTTGCAATAACTTTGAGGGAGCCCTGATGAAGGCAATCCGTTCCCTGGAGCAGCATGTAGATTCTCTTATGTCCTATGATTTTACAGGACTTTCCACAGAGGATTTGATGGAGCAGCTTCATATTGTGGATGATATGCGAATCTGGAGAATTGCTGAGGCTGTGAGAAGAGGCATTTCCTATGATGAGATTCATGCCATCACCAAGATAGATATATGGTTTATTGATAAAATCGCTATTCTGGTAGAAATGGAGCAGGCACTGAAAGAGCAGGAGCTGACCTGTGAGCTGCTTACCGAAGCCAAAAGACTGGAATTCCCGGATACGGTTATCGCAAAACTGACCGGAAAGAAGACGGAAGAAATCCATGCCCTGAGACAGCAGTGGGGAATTACCGCTTCTTATAAAATGGTGGATACCTGTGCTGCAGAGTTTGCAGCCACAACCCCTTATTATTATTCTGTGTACGGTGGGGAGAATGAGGCTGACGGAAAGACAGATAAGAAAAAGGTTCTGATTCTGGGCTCCGGTCCTATCCGTATCGGACAGGGTATTGAATTTGACTTCTGTTCTGTACATTGTACCTGGGCTTTTGAGAAGGAAGGCTATGAGACCATTATCATCAACAACAACCCGGAAACCGTAAGTACGGACTTTGATATTGCAGATAAGCTGTATTTTGAGCCTCTGACTCCTGAGGACGTGGAAAACGTGGTGAATGTGGAGAAGCCGGACGGAGCTGTGGTACAGTTTGGCGGACAGACTGCCATCAAGCTTACGGAAGCCCTGATTAAAATGGGCGTGAAAATTCTGGGAACCTCCGCAGAAAATGTAGATGCAGCGGAAGACAGAGAGCTGTTTGATGAAATTCTGGAGCAGTGTCATATTCCCAGACCTAAGGGACATACCGTATATACAGCAGATGAAGCTATCCGTGCAGCCAACGAATTAGGATACCCGGTTCTGGTACGTCCTTCCTATGTACTGGGAGGTCAGGGTATGCAGATTGCCATTAACGACCAGGACGTAGACCAGTATATCGGCATTATCAACCGGATTGCCCAGGAGCATCCTATCCTTGTGGATAAATATCTTCAGGGAAAGGAAATTGAGGTGGATGCAGTGTGCGATGGGGAGGATATTTTAATCCCCGGAATTATGGAGCATATTGAAAGAGCCGGAATCCATTCCGGAGACAGTATTTCCGTGTATCCGGCCAGAACCATCAGCGATACGGCCAAAAAGACCATTGAGGAATACACCAGAAGACTGGCAAAATCTCTTCATGTGCTGGGAATGATAAATATTCAGTTTATTGTCTGTGGGGAAGAGGTTTATGTGATTGAGGTAAATCCCCGTTCCAGCCGTACAGTGCCTTATATCAGTAAGGTAACAGGTATTCCTATTGTTCCTTTAGCTACCCAGGTGATTTTGGGACACAAGCTGAAAGATTTGGGTTATACACCGGGACTGCAGCCGGAAGCCAAACATTTTGCCATTAAGATGCCGGTATTCTCCTTTGAGAAAATCAGGGGCGCAGACATCAGCCTTGGGCCGGAAATGAAGTCTACCGGAGAGTGCCTGGGTATTTCAGAAAGCTTTAACGAGGCGCTGTATAAGGCCTTTTTGGGAGCAGGTATCAACCTGCCAAAGCATAAAAATATGATTATTACAGTAAGAGATGAGGATAAGCAGGATATTATCCCCATTGCAAAACGTTTCCAGAATCTGGGATATAAGATTTACGCTACCAGAAGCACAGCTAATGTGCTGAAGGAAAACGGAGTAAAGGCAGTGCGTACCAACAAGATTGAGCAGCCTTCTCCAAACCTGATGGATTTGATTCTGGGACATAAGATTGACTTGGTTATTGACACTCCTTCCCAGGGTGTGGATAAGGCTAAGGACGGTTTTATTATCCGCAGAAATGCTATTGAGACAGGCGTAAATGTGCTGACTGCCCTGGATACGGCAGAGGCTCTTGTAACCAGTTTGGAAAATACCAGCATCCAAACTCTGAAGCTCGTAGACATTGCCCAAATCTAATCCTTTTGGATTGGATTTGGCAGCTTTTGGTACTGACAAGGAGTGAAGCATGGAGTATTTTATTGAGATATTAAAGGTTATATTCCTGGGAATCGTAGAGGGAATCACAGAGTGGCTTCCCATCAGCAGCACAGGCCATTTGATTTTGGTGGAAGAGTTTGTGAAGCTGGACGTAAGCCAGGAGTTCTGGGATATGTTTATGGTGGTTATCCAGCTTGGAGCTATTCTGGCGGTTGTGGTACTGTACTGGAAAGATATCTGGCCCTTCCGCAACAAAAAGCCCCGTCATGAAAATATCACTAAGGTAGAAAAAGCTGCCGGTGTTTTATGCCGTTTTGTAAAAATTGATAAAATGGTTATGTGGTTTAAAATACTGGTATCCTGCCTGCCTGCCATTATTATCGGCCTGCCTTTTAATGATTTCATAGAGGAAAAGTTCAATAATTGGTTTGTGGTGGCCGTGATGCTGATGGTATACGGCGTGCTGTTTCTGGTGGTAGAGGATTACAATCAGAAACGCCAGGCAAAAATAGATTCCATTGATAAAATCACCTGGAAGACAGCTTTGCTTATTGGTATTTTCCAGGTGCTGGCCCTGATACCGGGAACATCCCGCTCCGGGGCAACAATTATCGGCGGTATCCTCTTGGGAACCTCCAGGACTGTGGCTGCGGAATATACCTTTTTCCTGGCCATCCCCGTTATGTTCGGGGCCAGTTTGCTGAAGGTGGTAAAGTTCGGATTTAGCTTTACCGCCTGGGAGGGAATTATTCTGGCTGTAGGAACGCTGGTATCCTTCCTGGTATCTATTCTGGCCATCAAGTTCCTGATGGGCTATATTAAGAAGCATGATTTTAAAGCTTTCGGTTGGTACAGGATTGTGCTGGGCATCATTGTCATGCTGTTTTTCACTGTTTTCCGGTAGGAAGCAGAGATAGGTTTTCTACACCATAGAAGGATAGGAAGAGACGGATTGTGGAAAATTATGATAAGAAAGTTCTGGACTTAGCTATGGATGCAGGGCGTATTCTTCTGGATGCGGGAGCGGAAATATTCCGTGTGGAGGAGACTATCCGGAGAATTGCCGGCGCCTTTGGCATTGAGAAATGCAGTACCTTTGTTATGAGTACAGGTATTTTTATCACAGCGGAAAACCGGGATGGGCAGATATATGCCAGTGTGAAGCATATTCCCATAAGAGGGGCTAAGCTTCACAGGATTGCCGCTGTCAATCAGCTTTCCAGAGAGATTGAAGAGAAAAAATATACTTTGGAGCAGGCTCGGGACAGATTAGAAGAGATAGAGCAGATGCCTGGAAAAAAGCCTTTTTCCAGGATGCTGGCTTCCGGGGTGGGCTCCGGGGCCTTCTGCCGTCTTTTGGGAGGAAGCTGGGAGGATATGCTGGCAGCATTTTTTTCCGGCTTCCTCCTTTATGTATTGCTCATTGCTTTTGAAAGGCGGGAGAAGCAGACTTCCAAAATTGTGCTGAACCTGGCCGGGGGCTTTTGTGTGTCTTTTTTTGCGGTGCTGTTTTACCGTTTGGGACTGGGACAAACCCCTGGCAGTATTTTAGTGGGTTCTGTGATGCCTCTAGTACCTGGGGTATCTCTGGTAAATGCAGTAAGGGATTTTGCAGACGGGGATTATATCGGCGGCGGTGTGCGGTTTCTGGACGCCCTTATGGTAGCACTGGGAATTTCCCTGGGAGTGGGGCTGATGTACCTGCTTTATTACCATCTGACAGGAGGGGTGATTCTATGATAGTGGAGGGGATTTTACAGTTCCTGGCGGCCTGCATAGGCACGGTGGCTTTTTCTCTGCTGTTTTCTGTTCCCAGAGAACATTACCCTCTCTGTGGCTTTATCGGAGGGACAGGATGGCTGATTTGCTGGGTCTGCATCAATGTCCTGGGAGCAGGGGCCGTGGCAGGCAGCTTTTTTGCTACAGTGTTTATCACCTTGGCCTCCAGAATAGGAAGTACGGTGCGTAAATGCCCGGTAACCCTATTTTTGATTGCAGGAATTTTTCCAGAGGTGCCGGGAATCGGAATTTACAGAACCGTGTATTACTCTCTTTTGGAGAATAATAGGCTGAGCCTTCATTACGGAAGAGAGACTCTGGGAATTGCCATTGCCATGGTGCTGGGGATTGTGATTGTTTTTGAAATACCTCAGAAGACTATAAACAGGCTTTTCGGAAGAAAAAATACAACTTAAAAAAACGTAGGATGGTTTTCTTATAAGTGTAGGAAAATGGAGGAATGTAGGATGGGATTTTGTAAGGAGTTTCAATGGGGAGCAGCAACTTCCTCTTACCAGATAGAGGGAGGGGCTTATGAAGACGGAAAAGGTCTGAATATCTGGGATGTATTTTGCCAGGAGGAGAACAGGATTTTCGGCGGGCATACAGGAGATAAGGCCTGTGACCATTATCATCGTTTCCGTGAAGATGTGGAAATTATGAAAAGTCTTGGGATAAAGGCATACCGTTTTTCCATAAACTGGGCCAGGATACTGCCAGAAGGCACAGGGAAGGTAAATCAGGCGGGAATAAAATTTTATAATGGGTTAATCGACACTCTTTTGGAAGCGAATATTGAGCCTTTTATCACGCTGTATCACTGGGAGCTGCCTTATGAGCTATATAAAAAAGGCGGTTGGTTAAATGAAGAGATTGTGGACTGGTTTGGGGCATATGCAAAGCTGGTAGCAGAACATTTTTCTGACAGGGTAAAATACTTTTTTACCTTAAATGAACCCCAGTGCTTTGTGGGATTAGGCTTTTTAGACGGGGTTCATGCGCCGGGAGTACAGGCTCCGGTCAGAGATACCTTTCAGATGGCCCACAATGCTCTGAAAGCCCATGGAAATGCAGTGAGAATGCTTCGGGAGAATGCAAAACAGGATATTCAGGTGGGCTATGCCCCCACAGGAACCATGAGTTATCCTGACAGTGAAAAGCCGGAAGATATTGAGGCGGCAAGACAGCATTTATTCGGCTTCCACGAACCAATCAGCGGCTGGACCTGGAACGTGTCCTGGTGGAGCGACCCGGTGCTTTTCGGGGAATATCCGGAGGAAGGGATGCGCAGGTTCCAGAAATATCTTCCCAGGATTACAAAAGAAGATTTGCAGTTGATTTCCCAGCCTATTGACATTTATGGCCAGAATATTTATAACGGACAGCGAATCCGTATGGGAGAAAACGGGCAGCCGGAGATAGTGAAGCGCTATGACGGTTTTCCAAAGACAGCGCTGGACTGGCCGGTGACACCGGAGTGTCTGTATTGGGGGCCAAAGTTTTTGTATGAGCGGTACCAGAAACCCATTTATATAACGGAAAATGGCTTGTCCTGTCATGATGTGATTTCTCTGGACGGACAGGTACATGACCCTAACCGGATTGATTTTCTGGCACGGTACTTAGGAGCCCTGAAAAAATGCGCTCAGGATGGAACAGATATCCGGGGATATTTCCAATGGTCCCTGCTGGATAACTTTGAGTGGCACAGTGGATACGCAGAGCGTTTCGGGCTTGTATTTGTGGATTATAACACACAAAAGAGAATTATTAAGGATTCCGGATACTGGTACAGAGATTTGATACAGTTAAACGGAGAGAATTTATAAAAGTAAACATGAAATATAAAAAATGCCCATATCCTCAGTGTACTAGAGGAATATGGGCATTTTGCTCCTGTGGAGTTGCTTATGCTGTAATAATAGTTCCGGTTTTACCAAGGTAACCCTCTTTGGCTTTTCCGATAGAGGTAATAACAGCCCGTCTTCCCGGCCGTTCTTCCACGAATTCAACAGAGGCCTGTATTTTGGGAAGCATGGTGTTGTCTCCAAAATGATTTTCCTCCATGTAATGTTTCAGCTCCGGAGCAGTTACCTCTTTTAATTGTTCTTCTGTGTCAGAATTGTAGTTTACGGAAACCCGTTCTACACTGGTGAGAATCAAAAGCTCGTCAGCGTCCAGGGCCTGGGCCAGTTTACCGCTGGTCAAATCTTTCTCAATGACAGCGCTGGCACCAATCAGTTCTTCATCCCGCTCCAGAACAGGGATTCCGCCGCCGCCGCAGGCAATCACAACCTGACCCGCATCTGACAAGGCTTTGATGGCGTCAATTTCCACGATTTTTTCCGGCTGGGGAGCCGCCACAATCCTTCTGTAGCCATCTTCAGTCTGCACGACATAATTTCCTTTGTGTTCTTCAGCTTCAGCTTCCTGCTGGTTTAAGGTTCTGCCGATGACCTTTACCGGCTCATGGAAAGCATCGTCATAAGGGTCCACAGTAACCTGGGTAAGAATGGTACTTACCGGTTTGTAAATACCCCTGCGCAGAAGCTCCGCCCGTAGAGCATTCTGAATATCGTAACCAATATAACCCTGGCTCATAGCTGAGCAGACAGACATGGGAACTGCAGTGTAATCCGGATGCACCTTTCCGAATTCATTCATGGCAGTGTGAATCATGCCTACCTGAGGAGCATTGCTGTGGGTAATGATAATATCGGCTCCGGCCTCCACTAAATCAGCCAGGGCTTTGGCGGATGCCTTTACCGCTGTTTTCTGTTCCGGAAGGGTGGTTCCAAGAGCCCTGTGGCCCAGCGCCACCACTACTTTTTTTCTTGTCATATGATTGATACCTCTTTCCCTAAAAAGTCTTTTCCAAGTTTAAAAGGATATGAACAATATTATATCTGCTGCCGGAAAGAAAAGCAACAGAAAAAACCCGATACTCATGTACCGGGCTTTTCCAACTTGAGGGGGGAGATAGTGAGTGGTTTATCAACTATCCGAGATTTATTATAAAAACAAATTATGAGGAAAGTATGTCTGTTTTATAAAATAATTGGAAAATCTCTTAATAAAATTTAAAATATATCTGTCCTAAAAGGATAAGAGGAAGCACCATCTGCCGCCAGTAATCGTACTATGAGGTCCGCCCAGAGGGCGTCCCCCGTACTCATACTGTCTGGCCCGTCCTATGTCTGAGCATCCGTGCAAGCAAGCTTGCCGTCTGCTCAGCCGCAGTCCGGGGCTTTTATTGTAAATATTCTTTTAGGAGGAGGTAGGTGTTTTTTATGCCGTCTATATGGCTTCTTTCGTAGCCGTGGGAAGCGTAGACTCCGGGGCCGATAAGGCCGTGGCGTACGTCGTGGCCGGAGCGCAGGGCGGCCTCTGCGTCGGAGCCGTAATGAGGATATACATCTACGGCAAAGTCTAAATTATTTTTCCGGGCTGCGAGAATCAAGGCAGAGACTACATCATAGCTGTAAGGGCCTCCACTGTCCTTAGCGCAGATAGAAACCTGGTGCTCCCGGCAGTTCAGACCTTCTCCTACACAGCCCATGTCCACAGCCAGGATTTCTTTTACATCAGCGGGAATGGAGGCAGCGCCGCCGTGTCCTACTTCCTCATAAACCGTAAAATGCTGGTAAAGCTTTCTTTCAGGGGTGACGTTGTTTTCTTTTATATATTTGGCGTATCCCATCAGTATAGCGGCGCTTAATTTATCATCCAGGAAACGGCTTTTGATATAACCGCTTTTTGTGATGCGGGTCCGGGGCTCAAAGCAAACCACATCCCCTTCCAGGATTCCCAAATCCAGCACTTCCTGGCGGGAGGAGACTTTTTCATCCAGAACCACTTCCATTACATCGAAGCTGCGTTTGGTTTCATCATACTTTCCGTTCACATGAATGGAAGCGTCTGCTAATTGACAGGTACCCTCATAAGTCCCTTGAAAACGGGTAATAATCCGGCAGTTTTCCGCTTCTCCATTGTTGGGGTTCATACCTCCCAGAGGGGAGAGAGCCAGACGGCCGTTTGCCTTTATCTGTGACACCATAGCGCCCAGAGTATCTACATGGGCTTCCAGAAGCAGGGCGTTTTCTGAATTCCTTCCTCCAAGTTCTACCAATACGCCTCCTTTTACGGTTTTTTGGGGAGTATAGCCCATCTTTTCATATTCTTTCATTAAATATTCCGCCACGTTCCCTGTGTAGCCTGTGGGACTGTCAATGGCCAGCAGATTTTTCATCTGTTCTAAAATATAATCCATGATTTTTTCCATAAAGTTACCTCTCTTTGTCTATAGTCAAACCGGTAATTATTGTATAATTTCTTGGAAAAGCCGTCAAGAGAGAAGAGGAAAACCAGGGGCAAACCAAAGGATAAATCAAAAGATAAATCGAAGGGTAAATTAAAAGATGGGTATCAGGTGTGAGCAGGCTCCTTTTGGGAAGCAAAACTTTAAATGGGCCTGCCAATGTTACTGTTTACGAGATACGAGTAAACAGTAATAAGTGGATGGGAAAAGGATGTAACAGTTCAGCCTAGGTCTGCGCACTTGCTGCGCTGACCGTAAGAACATGATTCAGGAGGCAAAATCCCATCGCCGTAGGCGATTTTGCATTATTTTGCCTGTAACGGTTCAGCAAGGCTGAACTGTTACAAAAGGATGAAAAAAATCGGGAAAATCAGTGGAAAAATTCATAGAACCCATATATAATAGGGATGTTAGAGATAAGGGGGATTTTGCCCCATGTGACTGTTCCCTGTGGGGAAGCATATTTTTGTTGGGAATAAAATAGCCAAGGAGGAAAAGGCAAATGTATGATATGAAAATTTCAGATTCTGTTGTGTATGTAGGTGTAAATGACAAGGATATTGATTTGTTTGAAAGCCAGTATAAGGTTCCAAATGGCGTTTCCTATAACTCCTATGTTATATTTGACGAAAAAATTGCAGTTATGGATACCGTGGACAGAAGAGCCACACAGCAGTGGCTGGACAACCTGGAAGAGGCCCTGGAAGGAAAAACCCCGGATTATCTGGTGATTTCCCATCTGGAGCCGGACCATGCTTATAATATCCAGCTCTTAGCGGAAAAATACCCTCAGATGGAGCTGGTATCCAATGCCAAGGTATTTGCTATGCTGCCTCAGTTTTTTACTCTGGATTTCTCAAAGAGAAGCCTGATAGTGAAGGAAGGGGACACTTTAAGTCTGGGAAACCATACCCTGCAGTTCTTCATGGCTCCCATGGTTCACTGGCCTGAGGTAATGGTAGAGTATGAGCAGACGGAAAAGATTCTGTTTTCTGCTGACGGTTTCGGCAAATTCGGTGCCCTGGATGCAGAAGAGGACTGGGACGATGAGGCCAGAAGATATTTTATCAATATTGTAGGAAAATACGGGGCTCAGGTTCAGGCTCTGCTGAAGAAAGCAGCTACCCTGGATATTCAGACCATTTGTCCGCTCCACGGCCCTGTACTTAAAGAAAATTTAGGTCATTATATCGGAAAATATCTGACCTGGAGCAGCTATGAGCCGGAAGAAGAGGGAGTTGTTGTTGCCTATGCCTCCATTCACGGCAATACAGCTAAAGCAGCGAAAAAGATGGCTGAGATTTTGGAAGCAAAAGGCGCCAAGGCAGTGCGGGTCTTCGACCTGGCCAGAGACGATATGGCAGAGGCTGTATCCTGTGCATTCCGCTATGATAAGCTGGTACTGCTGGGCGTTACCTATGATGCAGGTTTGTTCCCCTGCATGGAGGATTTCCTCTATCACTTAAAGATTAAAACATACAGAAACAGAAAAGCGGGAATTGTGGAGAACGGCTCCTGGGCTCCCATGTCCGGAAAGCTGATGAAGGCTTACCTGGAGGGCATGAAAGGCATTGAAATTTGCCAGCCGGTGGTGACTTTAAAGTCAACCATGAAAGAGGAGGATGTGAAGAGCCTGGAGGCTTTGGCAGAGGCTGTTCTTGCTTAGGGAGGATAAAGGATGAAGTGTCCGTTTTGTAATCAGGATAATACCAGGGTTATTGATTCCAGGCCGGTCCCTGACAATAATTCCATCAGAAGAAGAAGGCAGTGCGACGAGTGCGGCAAGCGCTTTACTACCTATGAAAAAATAGAGACCATTCCTCTTATTGTGATTAAAAAGGACCAGAGCCGGGAACAGTTTGATAGGAATAAAATCCAGGACGGAGTAATGCGGGCCTGCTATAAACGGCCCATTTCCGTAAAACGGATAGAGAATCTCATAGACGAGATAGAGACTGAGGTCTTCAACAGGGAGGAACGGGAAATTCCCAGTACCAAGATAGGGGAGATTGTCATGGATAAGCTGAAAAATCTGGATGCAGTGGCTTATGTACGGTTTGCCTCAGTTTACCGGGAATTTAAAGATATTGACACCTTTATGGATGAACTGAAAAAAATGATGAAATAAAACGAAAACAAAATGGGGCTGCCGCAGATGCTGTGAGGCAGCTCCATTAAGCTTAGGAAACAGCAAGGGAGGGCTTATGGAAAAAGTCAGCGTTTTATTATCGGTATATCGCCCAAATCAGAAATATTTAGAGGAGCAGCTGGCTTCTCTGGACAATCAGACCTATGAAAATATGGAAATCCTTATTTTTGACGATTGTGTGAAGGAAAGATGCAGCAAAGAAATATTTGAAAGATGTTTAAAGAAGAAGCCTTACCGGATTCTTCCTTATAAAGAGAAAAATCTGGGATATACCAAGGCCTTTGAGTATTTGACAGAGAACTCTGACGGGGATTACATTGCTTTTTGCGACCAGGATGATGTGTGGCATAAAGAAAAGATAGAGAAATGTGTAAACTGCCTGAACAAGGATGAGACACTTCTGGTAGCTACAGACCGGAGCATAATTGACGAAAAAGGAGAGCTTATCTGCAGTTCGGTCCGCCATACCTCTCACAGTGCCACAGAAACCTGGAATACCTATGAGGATATTGGAATCCCAAATTTATTTATGTGCTACTCACCTGGCATGAGCCTGGTTGCCAGAGGGGATTTTGTACGAAGCACAGTCCCCTTTTCCATCCATACGGGCCATGATAAATGGGTGATTTCCTGTGCCTGTGCCATGGGAAGAGTGTCTTACCTGGACCAGCCTCTGGCAGCCTACCGCCGGCATGGAAAAAATGTCAGCGGGGTTCTGGCTGGTATCCATTGTAAAAAAGACTACCAGGAAAAAAGAGTGGTTCCTAATCTGAAACTGGTTCAGGAATTTATCAAGCGGTACCCGGAATATAAGGGCAATCAGGTGGCTCTTGCCTTTGCACGGGCCAGGGTGAAGCACAATATTCCAAAGCTGATAAAATACAGGCACCTTTCACCGGATATTGCAAAGTTTGAGATATTGCTGGCTTTGATGCCTGATTTTGTAATGAAAATCTGTATCCGTATTTTACAGCGGAAAAAATAGAGGCGTTACATCAGAAATTCGATAAGATTTTCGTAGATGTCCTGGCTCTTTTCTTTCCAGTTCAGGCATACGGCAGAGGCCGCTTCCTCTGTGGGGACGGCGATGGTTAAATCAACCAGGGAAAATTCATTCTTGCGCAGCCTGCAGCGTACCTGATAGCCATCCCCTTCACTTTTGTAGTAATCTGCCACTGCAGACAGCTCCTCCCGCATTTGAATAATGTTTTCCCGGAAGAAATCGGAAATATCTTTTTTGATTCCGTCGGAAATCTGGTCTTCAAAGTAGGAAAGGGTTTGCTTGCCCTGAGCTGTTTCCTGCAGATAGGAAGTGTTTCGGATGGTCTTTGATACAATAAGCTTGGAATCTATCAGCTCAGAGATAGCCTGCTGTAAATGGAAGTAAGTGGTGTAGCCCTTATCCAGAATAAAGCCGGAGATTTGAGCGTTAGTTAAGGGAAAGTCCACTTTTTCCAGCATATATAAAATAATCAGTTTATAGAGAGTGAGAGGTTCTGACATAATTTTATTCCTCCTTATATTTTCTTCCCTGGTAGGCGCCTCTTCGCTTACATTCCTGATGGAGGGTGTTCAGCACCCTGCGTTTTGCGCTGCTCCAGGAAGGCGCCAGCAGCAAATCCTTAGGACCGTCTCCCGTGAGACGGTGGATGACGATTTCCGGGGATAAATGCTCCAGACAGTCAATGACAGTATCCAGATATTCCTCCATAGTATAGGTCGAAAATTTTTCGGCCAGATAGTCGGCAGCTAAATCTGTGCCTTTCAATACATGGAGAAGCTGAAGCTTGATACCCTGGATGTGCTGATGATTCAGATATTCCATGGTTTCCAGTATGTCTTGGCGGCTTTCTCCGGGCAGGCCCAGGATAGTATGGACAATAACCTCCAGGTCCCTCTGGCGCAGCTGTTCTACTGCCTTGGAAAAGCAGGAGAGTGGATAGCCTCTGCGGATATAGTCTGCTGTGGCCGGATGAATGGTCTGAAGTCCCAGCTCCACCCACACAGGCTTCTGTTGGTTCAGCTCAGACAAAAGCTCTAAAACCTGGGGACCCAGGCAATCCGGTCTGGTGCCGATAGACAGGACAGCCACCTTAGGATGGGAGATGGCCTCTGTATAAATTTTTCTCAGATAATCTACAGGGGCATAGGTGTTGGTGAATGCCTGGAAATAAGCGATTAAATATTTTACCTTTCGTTTCTCCTGGAGCTTGGCATCCTGTATATCAATCTGCCGGGTAATACTGTCCGCCGGATTTCCGGCAAAATCCCCGGAGCCTCCTGCACTGCAGAAAATACAGCCTCTGCGGCCAAGAGTGCCGTCACGGTTGGGGCAAGTCATACCTCCGTCCAGAGCTGCTTTATATACTTTTGCGTCAAACCGTTCTTTCAGCATGTAGTCAAAAGAATAATATGGTTTTCCGTTCCAGTCCTTCATGATTAGAATCTCCTACTACAATATATTTATGATGCCAGTGCAAAATCTTTTCTCTATCATACCATTTGAAAAATTCATTGACAAGCCCTGCAATTTTTCCGGGCTTCGTTGACAAAGAGCAGGAGCCATGGTATGGTGTTCATAAAAATAAGATATTTTCAAATTGTGATAAATGGAATAGTACCAAAGAAAGACAGGATAAGAATATGAAGAAAAACATAAGGAAAAAGGCGTGTATCTGCCTGGGGCTTTTCTGTCTGTGTCTGAGCGGGCTGACATCCTGCTCCTTAAAGGATAGCGACAATCAGACCCTGGAAAGAGGTGTGCTGAAGGTTGGCATGGATTTAGATATAGAGCCCTTGTGTTACTTGTCAGAGGAAACCAGCAAGCCGGAGGGGTTTGACGTGGAGCTGGCCCAAGCCCTGGCAGAGGGAATGGACCTGGAGCTGGAGATTGTAGATACCTCCCAGGAAAATCTTTTGAAATCTCTGGACGGAGACCTGTATGACTGTGTGATTTCAGGGGTGGGACTTTCAGAGTGGAATGAGATTCATTATTCCCACACAGAAGTCTATGCAGAGGCAGAGGCTGTGAAGGACCAAATCAGCATGGAACTGACGGATACCAGTCTGGCGGTTTTTACCAAAAAGGGCAGTTCCCTGAGGGATAAATTGGACCAGGAATTAGAACAATTGAAAAAAGACGGGACTTTGACAGAAATTTCCCAGAAGTATTTTGGGGAGGATATTACCGGCTGAAAAAAAGCAAGTTATTTTTTAAAAAATGACTTGCTTTTTTTCATGGATAATGGTAGCATAAATATATAGTTTAATGCCTAAACTAATTAAGGAGGTAAAGCCCCGATGGAAATTTTGAAGGTAACAGACAAAGCCTTCCAGGCCTATGGAAAGGTCATCCATGGAATCGATGTTGCAGACTTGCTGGAGGCTTTGAAGGAAACTCCCCAGCCGGACGATGTAGTCTATGTGGCATCAGATGAGAAGCTGGAGGCCTGTCCCTGCGTGGAGAAAATCGGCTACAGCCTGTACGGAGGAATGCCCATACAGGTGGGATACTGCAACGGCAGCAACGTGCTTTTAAACGCTGTTGAGTATCACAGAGATTCTGAGGTGAATGTGGCTCAGACCGACATGATTCTTATCCTGGGAAAAGAACAGGATATTGAGGAAGACGGTACATATGATACTGGAAAGATGGAAGCTTTCCTGGTTCCGGCAGGCACTGTTGTTGAAGTGTATGCCACAACGCTTCACTATGCACCCTGCAATGTAAACGGAAATAAATTCCGGGCAGCAGTAATCCTTCCAAAAGGGACGAACACCGAAGCGCCGGCGCCCCAGAGCAATACAGCCGAAGATAAGCTGCTGTTTGCCAGAAATAAATGGCTTATTGCTCATGAAGAAGGAAAAGTAGAAGGTGCTTTTGTAGGATTAAAAGGAAAAAATCTGTCTGTAGAATAGACAGTATAGGAGGTAGAAAAAATGAATTTACAGAACATGCCAGAAGTAAAAATGGGTATCGTGGCCGTAAGCCGTGACTGTTTCCCAATGACTCTGTCTGAGAACAGAAGAAAAGCAGTAGTAGCTGCTTACAAAGGAGAAATTTATGAATGTCCAACCGTAGTAGAAAGCGAAGTAGACATGCAGAAAGCTTTAAAAGAGCTGAGAGAAGCCGGATGTAACGCACTGGTTGTGTATCTTGGAAACTTCGGCCCGGAGACTGCAGAGACTCTGTTAGTAAAATATTTCCACGGCCCATGTATGGTAGTGGCAGCAGCAGAAGAAGGCGACCTGGTACAGGGAAGAGGAGATGCATACTGCGGTATGTTAAATGCCAGCTACAACCTGAAGCTGCGTAACTTAAAAGCATATATTCCCGAATATCCTGTTGGAACAGCAGAAGAAGTGGCAGGTATGATTGAAGAATTTATTCCTATCGCAAGAGCTGTTGTGGGACTGAAAAACCTGAAGGTTATCAGCTTCGGTCCTCGTCCTCAGGACTTCCTGGCCTGCAATGCGCCTATCAAGAGATTGTATGACCTGGGAATCGAGATTGAAGAAAACTCTGAGCTGGACCTTTTCGAATCCTTTAAAAATCACGAAGGAGACCCACGTATTCCTGAAGTGGCAAAGGATATGGAGAAAGAACTGGGCGAAGGCAATATGAAACCGGAAATCCTGCCAAAGCTGGCTCAGTATGAGATTACACTGCTGGATTGGGTAGAGGCTCACAAGGGCTCCAGAAAATATGTGGCGCTTACTACAAAATGCTGGCCTGCATTCCAGACACAGTTTGGCTTCGTTCCCTGCTATGTAAACAGCCGTCTTACAGGAAGAGGAATCCCAGTATCCTGTGAAGTTGATATCTGGGGTACTGTAAGCGAGTATATCGGTACAGTAATCAGCCAGGATGCTGTAACACTGCTGGATATTAACAATACCGTTCCATCTTATATCTATGACAATGAAATCAAAGGAAAATACGATTATACATTAAGAGATACCTTCATGGGCTTCCACTGCGGAAATACAACTTCCGGAAAGCTGTCTTCCTGCACCATGAAATACCAGATGATTATGGCAAGAAATCTGCCGGAAGAAGTAACCCAGGGAACTCTGGAAGGAGATATTGTACCGGGAGACATCACCTTCTACCGTCTCCAGAGCACTTCCGACTGCAAGGTTCGTGCTTATATCGCACACGGCGAAGTTCTGCCGGTAGCTACACAGAGCTTCGGCGGCATTGGTATCTTTGCTATTCCGGAAATGGGCCGTTTCTACCGCCATGTACTGGTAGAGAAAAACTATCCTCACCACGGAGCCGTTGCTTTCGGACACTATGGAAAAGCATTATATGAAGTATTCAAATACATCGGCGTGGAAGTAGAGGAAATCAACTACAACCAGCCAAAGGGTGTTCTGTATCCAACAGAGAATCCATTTGCATAAGATTGAAAGCCGTAACTAATCAGCCATTTTTGGTGTTCCAGACTCCATGGCTGAATCGTTACTGATAAAATGTCCGGGGCTGCCGTATTTTGCGGCAGTCCCATTCAGTAAAGGAGAGAATATATGTTATACATTGGTGTAGATTTAGGAACCTCCGCCGTAAAGCTTCTGCTTATGGACGGAGAGGGAAAGATTCAGAAAATCGTATCCAGAGAATATCCACTTTCCTTCCCTCATCCCGGATGGTCTGAGCAGAACCCGGAAGACTGGTGGGAGCAGAGCCTGGAAGGAATCAAAGAACTGACAGCAGAGTGCGACAAGAGCCAGGTGGCCGGAATCAGCTTCGGCGGACAGATGCATGGTCTGGTAATCCTGGACGAAAAGGATAAGGTGATTCGGCCGGCTATCCTCTGGAATGACGGAAGAACGGGAAAAGAGACGGATTATCTGAACCAGGTAATCGGCAAGGAAAAGCTGTCCCAGTATACGGCCAACATTGCTTTTGCGGGATTTACCGCACCGAAGATTCTCTGGGTGAAGGAAAACGAGCCGGAGAACTTTAAGAAAATCAAAAAGATTATGCTGCCAAAGGATTACCTGGCTTATATGCTGTCCGGAACTCATTGCTGTGATATGTCAGACGCTTCCGGCATGCTTCTGCTGGATGTAAAGAACCGCTGCTGGTCCAAGGAAATGCTGGACATCTGCGGCGTGGCAGAAGAGCAGATGCCTAAGCTTTTTGAAAGCTATGAAACCGTAGGAACCTTAAAGCCGGAGCTGGCACAGGAGCTGGGAATCCCTGCCTCCTGTAAGATTGTAGCGGGAGCCGGAGACAATGCAGCGGCAG
>CABSEJ010000048.1 GCA_902476765.1 uncultured Blautia sp. | reverse complement strand
TGATATTCTCTGCCCCTTTGAAGAGGCAGAGAATATCCTCAGCGGAAAAATATACAGAAACCAGGATGTGATACATCTCAAAGACTGGGATGTGCTGGTGTTGAGAGAAAAATAAGAAAACAAAAAGAAGGAGCATGACCATGATAAAAAATCCAATTATTCCAGGGTTTAATCCTGACCCCTGCATATGCAGAAAAGGGGATGACTACTATCTTATCGTATCTACATTTGAATGGATGCCGGGGCTTCCTGTCTATCACTCCCGTGATTTGAAGCATTGGGAGCTGTACACCCATGTGATTACAGATGATGAGAAAGTAGACTTAAAGAAGCTGCCATCAGCCAAAGGACTGTGGGCACCTTGCCTGACATATTGTCAGGAAGAAGATTTGTTCTATGTAGTATACGGCGTTATGAATTCTATGAACGCCAGATATTTTGATGTGGACAATTTTCTTATTACGGCAAAAGATATGAAAGGTCCCTGGAGCGAGCCTGTGTATCTGCATTCTTCAGGTTTTGATGCTTCTCTCTTTCATGATGATGACGGCCGCAAGTATGTGGTGTCTCTGGAGTGGGAAACAAGGGAAGGATATGAGAAACCGGGAGCAATCTGTATGGTAGAGTATGATACAGAAAAGCAGGAAATCAAAGGCTATCCCAAACGGATTTGGAGCGGGGGAACAGACAGAGGCTGTATCGAAGGCCCTCATCTGACTAAACGGAACGGGTATTATTATATCATGTGTGCCGAGGGAGGAACCGGATACAACCACTGTGTTACCATGGGCCGTTCCCGGAATGTGTGGGGACCTTATGAGAAAGACCCGGCTAATCCCATCCTTACCTCTGTGCCGGGAGAGTCCTATGAAAGGCATAACCCGGACCATCTGAAGCCGAAATATTATAACCCGGATTCTGTTCTTCAGAAGTCAGGACACGGCAGCTATGTGGAAACACCGGAGGGAGAAGTGTACATGGCTTTCCATACATCCAGGCCCTTTGTGCCGGAGTTATGCTGTACCCTGGGACGGGAAACGGCCATTCAGAAAATGATGTGGACTCAGGACGGCTGGCTCAGGTCCGCCTCCGGCAGCAATATGGCCCAGACAGAGACACCGGAAAGCTCTTTGCCGGATTTCCCCATGCCTAAAATACCGGACTTTGATGATTTTGACAGCAAAGAACTGGGGAATTGGTACTATGCGCCCAAAATCCTGCCCAGCCGTTTTGCAGATGTGACGGCCCGTCCAGGTTATGTGCGAATCAGAGGACAGGAATCCAGGACCTCTCTTAACAAGGTCAGCATCCTTGCAAGAAAGCTGACTAGCGTTTATGCACGGATTACCACCAAGATGGAGTTCCTGCCGGAAGTACACCAGCATAGTGCAGGACTTATCCTCTACTATGACAATATGAATTATATCAATCTCCGGAAATATTACAGCGAAACCCTGGGAGGCAGCGCCCTGTCTGTTATCCACATGGAAAACGGCGTGAAGACAGAGTTCCTTAACACAAGGATTGCCGTGGAAGATTGTCCTATTTATCTGCGCCTCTGGATTCAGGGGAGAAAGTCCTGGTTTGAATGGAGCTATGACGGAGAGAAGTACACAAAGATTGGCCGCATATTTGACACAGCAAAATTTTCTGATGAGTATTGCCAGTATGGAGAGTTCACCGGCACCATGGTGGGCCTGACCTGTGCGGACAGGGTAAGACACCGGCAGTGTGCGGACTTTGACTTTTTCGAATATATTGCAGATGAGACAAAACCGGTGGATTGATATTTCTTACAATAGAGGTTGAAAAACATAAGCTTCCAGATTAGAATCACTCTGGCGGAATTCATTGCCGTCAGAGTGGAAAAGCATGGTTTGTTTTCAGCCTCTATTTTTCTGATTTTCTTAAATTCTTCGCTTGTTGCCTTCACGGCTATAAGCATCTATGATTCCCCAATTTTACCCCTTTTCACTATGTGTACCCTTGTCCGGAGAGGGTATGGTCTTTTTCTGTTGTCTCATCCGTTGTTTCCCTTACTCCCAGGGATTCTTTCAGAACTTCAAGGAACTTTGCCGCCGGTTTGGTAAACATCTGATATTTTTTCCAGGTAATATTCATTTTTGCTTTCAGACATGGTTCCAGTGGCCGGAAGCAGAGATTACTGTGGCCGGAGGTGTTGATAATCTTGTCCAGTCCTATGGCATATCCAAGTCCCTCATCTACAAGAAGAGAAGCATTGAAAATCAGGTTGTAAGTGGCAATGATGTTCAGCTTTTCCGGGTTACGGCCAAGCCATTGGGTGAGAGTGCCCCCTTGGGCTTCCTGTTGGGAGAGGATGAGAGGCTGGGTCTGCAAATCTTTTGGAGTAATAAATTCTTTTTGTGCAAGTGGGGAGTCTTTCCGCATCAAAACCCCCCATGTGTCGCAATATGGAGTCTCAAGAGCATTGTATTTTGTCAAATCCAAATCCCCAAAAATAAGACCAAAATCGATAAGCCCTTTGTCAAGATGTTCAAGTACGAAATCCGCATTTCCGCTGAAGATGTGGTAATGAATACCGGGATATTTCTTTTGCAAAAGGTGTGCGGCTTTTGCAATCAGACGAATGCCGTCGGTTTCACCTGTTCCAATATAAATATCCCCTACAAGAATCTCATTATTCATGGTGATTTCCTGCTCTGTGCGGTTAACCAGGTCCAGGATTTCTTCTGCACGTTTTTTTAAAATCATTCCTTCTTCTGTGAGGATGACCTTCCGTGAACCCCGTGTTCCACGGATAAAGAGCTGTTTTCCCAGTTCCTCCTCCAGATTTTTAATCTGCGTAGAAAGGGTGGGCTGTGAAAGATGAAGAGACTGGGCGGCATGAACAATACTTTGTTCTCTGGCAATGGCAAGAAAATAGTTGAGAACACGCAAATCCATGATGGATTCCTCCAATTCTTTTTTCTTGTATTATAAGGGAAGACCTTCAGAATTACAAGAAATAAAATAGGTTTTTTCTATAGAAATGTATTTGATATAAGTATTTGAAATATAAAGGCATCCAGGATAGAATAAAAATGAACAGAAAACAAAGAGAACTCTATCTTAGAGAAGATTGACTCTTTGTGGAACCGAAATGAAAAACCGAAATGGAGAACCGAAATGAAAACCGAAATGGAGAACCAAAATAAAGAATCGTGTCTGAAGAAGGTTTTCGGGCTGTGAAAGCAGAGTATGTACGAGGAGGAAAACAGAATGGATGCAAAAATGTTAGAAGGAAAAACAGCAATTATCACAGGTGCAAGTTATGGCATGGGACAGACCATGGCGGAACTCTTTGCAGAGGAAGGAGCCAATGTAGTCCTTACGGCCAGGGGGCAGGATAAGCTGGATGAGGCAGTGAAGCGTATTCGTGAAAAAGGCGGAAATGCAATAGGAGTCACAGCAGACGTATGCTCCACAGAGGATACAAGAAAGGTTATAGACGCAGCATTAAAGGAATTCGGGGATTTAGATATTCTGATTAACAACGCAGGAATCGGAGAGCAGAAAATGATTGATGAGACGGAAGATGACTGGATGCGGTTTGTTATGGATACCAATTTAGGCGGACCAATGAGATATATCCGGGAAGTACTGAAGATTTTTCTGCCGAAAAATGAGGGTGTTATTATCAATATCTCCTCCGTAAACGGAAACAGGCCCTTCTGCGGCGCTACGTATACCTCTACCAAAGGGGCTCTTAACACCCTGACAAAAAATGTAGCCATGCGTCTTGTTGACACCAATATCCGCTGCAATGCCGTAGCTCCCGGCGCCACGGGAACACCGGCACATCTGGCAAACAAGGAAGGAAAACAGCCAGGGGGAGCAAAGATGCTAGAATACAGCGGACATTATGTTTATTTCCCCGGACCGGAATGCGACCCCATGGATCAGGCTTATGCGTGTCTTTATCTTGCAAGTAAAATGGGCCGGGCTGTACGGGGGCAGGTACTGCAGGTATGTAACGGAGCGTTTCTGTAAAAAGGTTAGCTTCGCAGAAAATATAGGATGCGTTTGGCCCTTTGTACACTGAGGATAGCTTCATTTGATAAATATAAATGTGCTGTGTATCGTGTTACCAAAAACAGGAGGGAATTATTTATGGCTAACGAAAAAAAAGTATATGAAATCATCAAAGACGCAGGTTTTAAACCGATTGAGGATAAGGGGATTGTAGTAAAATACGCTCCCGAAAACCTGAGTGCAAAGATTGCAAACTTTTTCAGCATGGAGTTCTATGTATTACAACTCTGCGAAGATGAATTGGTGCTAGTTCCTTTTAATACAATGACCGCTGGTTTAAAAAAGGAAGTGACTTTGCAGTTACCTTATTCTGGAATCAAGTCTGTTACGGTTAATGAGGATATGCTAAATTATCAGATTGTAATTACCACAGAAACAGACACTATCCGATTGACCGCACAGCAAAAGGAATTAAGTGGTTTCCGTTCTACAGGAATGTTGGCGTTTTACAGTGATGGGGTGAAAATGTCAAACTGGCACAAAGAAAATCTTGACAGTACATTAAATCTGTTGAAAAGCCTAACAAAATAGAGCCTTAAAAAGTATTAAATTAAATGATTTCATGGTTCTCCACAAAACTATCAACCGCCCCTACCTACTTGGAGAATAGGAAAACAGAATTGCTTCCAAAGGTTTCAGCTCACGTTATGGGACATACAGCCTGCACTCGAATGGCAGAGTGCCGTATGGATATGAAAGTTTTGCCGTACATTATGGGACACGCCCATATAGATGTAACTATGGAAGTGTATAATCACTTGGGCGATAGGGAAAGAATAGAAAAGGAGATTGCAAGGCTGGACAAAATAGCAGTAAACTTCTGACACCAGAAAAGAAAAAATTGGTGTCAAATTGGTGTCAAACCTTAAAAAAATGACAATTTCAAAAGTGATAAATGCTTGCAAGCCCTTGATTTTAGCGGGCTTGCAAAAAAAATTCAAAAATATTAGCACTCACCTCTTGACAGTGCTAATAATGCGTGCTATAGTTCATATAGAACAAAGGAAGAGGAATAAAAGAAGGATTCCAATCCGGAGTTCGGAAAATTTCTATTAAATCAACACTTGGAAATTTTCCACAGTGCTTTATATAGAAGTCACAGACAACAAAAATTTATAAGTAAAGGAGATATGACTTATGTTGATGCCTAGTATTTTTGGAGAAAATTTATTTGATGATTTTATGGATTTCCCATTTGGTTATGATTTCTGGGGAAAAAGGAATCCAGCTTATGGAACCGGCAGCAAAAATCTGATGAAAACAGATATTCGGGAGACAGAGGACAGCTATGAATTGGATATTGACCTTCCGGGATTTAAGAAGGAGGAAATCAAAGCACAGCTGGAAAATGGTTATCTTACCATATCTGCCGCTAAGAGTGTGAACAAGGATGAAAAAGATAAAGAAGGTAAATACATCCGTCAGGAGCGTTATGCAGGAGCTATGAGCAGAAGCTATTATGTAGGACAGGATGTAACCCAGGAGGATGTAAAAGCTAAGTTTGAGGACGGTATTTTGAAGCTGACAATTCCCAGAATGGATAAAAGGCCTGTGGTAGAGCAGAAGAAAAATATTTCCATCGAGGGCTGAGCAAATAGGATTTAAGTATTAAATGTGAAAGATTTGGCTGCCACATGCAGACACTATAAATATATTGTAGTAGATAAGGAGGAATGACTTATGTTGCTGCCAAGAGTATTTTCTGAGGATTTATTTGATGATTTCTTTGAGGATGATTTTCCTTTCTTTGACAACAGAGCAGGAAGAGATGTGGAGAAAAAGCTGTATGGTCGTAGGGCCAAGAACCTGATGAAAACAGATATTAAAGAACTGGAAGGAGCTTATGAATTGATTGTAGACCTTCCGGGCTTTAAGAAAGAGGAAGTTCAGGTAGCCCTGGAGAAAGGCTATCTTACCATCAGCGCAGCCAAAGGACTGGATAAGGATGAACAGGAAAAAGAAAGTGGCCGCTATATCCGCAGGGAGCGATACGCAGGCGCCTGCCAGAGAAGCTTTTATGTAGGAGAACATCTCACCCAAGAGGATATTAAGGGAGAATTTAAACATGGCATCCTGAAGCTGACCATTCCGAAGAAGGAAGCAAAACCTGCAGTAGAGGAGAACAAATATATTACCATTGAATAACGCTCTCCGTGTGCAAAGGGCCAAATGCTCCTTGTACACTATGGGTAAAAAATTAAACTATATTTCCATAAAACAGAACCTTCCATAAAATAAAACCTGAAGGAGCTGCCTCATGAAACATTTTCCATTTTAGTTTCATGGGGCAGCTTCTTTGTTTTTTCGCTTTATTTTCGCTTTACATTCTTTATGGAGTCCCTTATACTTTTAACGGAATGTCCAAATGGAGCCCTCTGAAGGCAGAGAGAAAGGCTCCCGGACATATTTTCTTAGAAACACAGAATGTAGAGACACAGAATAAGGAGCAGCTATTGTATGGAAAACCTGATATTCAGTCTGAATGCCACCATCCCCGTATTTCTTCTCATGGTTCTGGGATTTGTTTTTCGGAAGCTGGGGTGGCTGGACCAGGCTTTTGCAGAGAAAATGAATAAATTTGTTTTTTTGGTACCCTTGCCGGTTCTTTTATTTCAGGATTTGGCTACCGTGGATTTCAGGGCAATGTGGGACGGAAAATTCGTCTTTTTTTGCTTTGGCGTTACCTTTTTGGGCATTGCACTGTCAGCGCTATTGTCTATGACCTTAAAGGATAGAAACCTGAGAGGAGAATTTATCCAGGCCTCATATCGCAGCAGTGCGGCGCTGCTTGGTATTGCTTTTATCCAGAATATTTATGGCTCT
Source organism: uncultured Blautia sp. (assembly GCA_902476765.1). Lineage (GTDB taxonomy): Bacteria > Bacillota > Clostridia > Lachnospirales > Lachnospiraceae > Blautia. The sequence goes on along the minus strand of CABSEJ010000048.1, from coordinate 12,474 downwards.
GCGGGAATTGCTCCGCTTATGATTATCGGCAGTGTACCTTTGTATAATGTAATGGCCGTGCTGGTACTTTCTCTGTTTCAGCCAGGGCAGAGAGGACTGGACAGGGCGGCGCTGAAAAATACGTTGAAAGGAATTGTGACCAATCCTATTATTTTAGGCATAGGGGTGGGGATGGGCTGGTCTTTGCTGAGACTTCCGGTGCCGCCTATTGCAGAGAAAACCATCGGCAATATAGCGGCCACCGCAACGCCTTTAGGACTTATGGCTATGGGAGCTACTTTTGATTTCCGAAAAGCCTTTGCAAAGCTGGGGCCTTCTCTGGCAGCGGCAGGGATTAAGCTTGCAGGACTCTGTGCTTTGTTTCTGCCATTGGCTGTATTTCTGGGATTTCGGGAGGAAAAGCTGGTGGCTATTCTAATCATGCTGGGCTCTGCAACTACAGTCAGCAGCTATGTCATGGCAAGAAATATGGGCCATGAGGGAACCTTGTCTTCCAGCACAGTAATGCTCACAACTCTTTTCAGCGCATTTACGGTAACAGGCTGGCTATATCTGCTGCGCAGCATGGGGCTGATTTAGAAAGACATCCTTACTGTTCACTCGTATCTTGTAAACAGTAACATTCGCAGGCCCATTTAAAGTTTTGCTTTGCAAAAGGAGCCTGCTCACACCTGAATCATGTTCTTACGGTCAGCGCAGCAAGTGCGCAGACCTAGGTTGAACTGTTACACCAAGACATCTGCCGAGGTAAAATTTTCTTGACATCTTTCGGCAAGTAGTCTATAGTAAAGCATGTATAAAAACAAAATATAGAAAACATATGAGAGTGAGCCAAAGGTTCATGAAGGGGTACACCACCACGGGTGTATTACTTCGTGAACCTTTTTTTATTCTAAAGGAAATTCCTTTGAATTTCCTTTAGAATAAAAAGTGCGTTTCATGCAGGGCATGGCTTTGGATAAAGGAAGGAGGCAGAGGTATGGCAGTAATAAACGGCAAAAAAGAGGAAATCCGGAAAGGATGTACCATTCAGGAGCTTTTGAAGCAGCGGGGCTGCCGGCTTGACCGGGTGGCTGTAGAGCGAAACGGGGACATTGTTCCTAAAAAAGAGTATCCGAATACGGAGATTTTGCCGGAGGATACATTGGAAATTGTGACCTTTGTAGGAGGAGGCTGAGACATGGCGGAAGAGACAGAAAAGAGGAGAGAGTTTCCGGACAGACAGGCGCTGGAGGAGGCTTTAGGTGCCCGCTGCGGACAAGAAATTCAAAGAAAACTGAGAGACAGCTATGTAGCTGTGGCAGGTTTGGGAGGCCTTGGTTCCAACGTGGCGGCAGCCTTGGCCAGGGCAGGGGTAGGAAGGCTTCTGCTGGTGGATTTTGACCGGGTGGATATAAGTAATTTGAACCGGCAGCACTATTTTATAAAACATTTAGGGATGCCAAAACCAGAAGCCTTAAAAGAGCAGCTTCTTCAGATAAATCCCTGGATGAAGGTGGAGACAGCCTTTGTGAAAGTGACACAGAAGAATACAGAGCAGCTTTTTCAGAATGTACAGGTTGTGTGTGAAGCCTTTGACAGGGCAGAAAACAAAGCTATGCTGGTGAATAGGGTATTAGAGCTGTTTCCCCAGAAAGGCCTGGTATGTGCCAGCGGGCTGGCAGGGTACGGGAGAAGCAACCAGATTCAGACCAGAAAAATAGGAAGAAATTTTTATCTCTGCGGAGATGAGATTTCCGAAAATCTGCCGGGTATGGGACTTTGGGCTCCCAGAGCAGCGCTTTGCGCAGCCCACCAGGCCAACGCAGTGCTGGAGCTTCTTTTAGGTCCCCAGGACACAGAAATTCAATAAGACTGCAGAAGGTATTTGCCCCTTGTATACGGAGGAGAGCAGCCTTTTATAAAAAAATACAATGAGCAGAAAGGAATAAAAAAATGGAGAAAAAAGATACATGGAAATTAGGAGAGCATGAATTTACTTCCAGATTTATTCTGGGTTCGGGAAAATATTCCCTGGATTTAATCAGGGCTGCCGTAGAGCAGGCAGGAGCAGAAATTGTAACTCTGGCGCTGCGGAGAGTGAATGAAGGCGGAGCAGCCAATATCCTGGATTACATACCTCAGGGCGTGACTTTGCTTCCTAATACATCGGGAGCCAGAAATGCACAGGAGGCTGTACGGATTGCCCGTTTGTCCCGGGAAGTGTGTCAGAGCGATATGGTTAAGATAGAGATTATGCGGGATACCAGATACCTGCTTCCGGACAACCAGGAAACCATAAAGGCTACGGAAATTCTGGCTAAAGAGGGTTTTACGGTAATGCCCTATATGTACCCGGATTTAAATGCAGCCCGGGATATGGCTCAGGCCGGAGCAGCCTGCATCATGCCTTTGGGAGCCCCTATCGGTTCCAACAAGGGCCTTTGTACTAAAGAGTTTATTCAAATTTTAATTGATGAGATAGACCTTCCGGTGATTGTGGATGCAGGAATCGGAAGACCTTCCCAGGCCTGTGAGGCCATGGAAATGGGGGCTGCAGCTATTATGGCAAACACGGCTATCGCCACTGCCGGGGATGTACCTCTTATGGCAGAAGCCTTTAAAAAGGCCATACAGGCAGGCCGCCAGGCATATCTTTCCGGGCTGGGAAGAGTGAAGGAAAAAGGAGCCAGTCCTTCCTCACCCCTTACCGGTTATATTCAGGATTAGGAGGCAGAAAAATGAGCGAGCAGAATCACACAAATGAAAGCATTTTAAGCCAGGAAGTAAGAGAGCATTTAAAAGAAAACAGAACAGACTATATGAAATATCTTCCGGATATGGAAGTCATAGAAAGCAATGTAATGGAACAGGTTATCCGGGAAATGGAGCAATACGATTACAGCCAGTATACCCGGCAGGATGTTCTGCGGGCTCTGGCTCACGATTACCGGACACCAGAGGATTTTAAGGCTCTTTTGTCTCCGGCAGCCCTCCCGCTTCTGGAAGAAATGGCCCAGCAGGCCAGAAAGGAAACCAGGAAGCATTTCGGAAATTCCATCTATATGTTTACTCCGGTTTATATTGCTAATTACTGTGAAAATTACTGTATTTACTGCGGCTTTAACTGCCATAATAAAATCCGCCGGGCCCAGCTTACCCCGGAGGAAATTGAGAAGGAGCTGGCGGAAATCGCCAAAAGCGGACTGCAGGAGATACTTCTTTTAACCGGGGAGAGCCGGAAAAAATCAGATGTGAAATACATAGGGGAGGCATGTAAGATAGCCAGAAAATATTTCCGTGTTATCGGTCTGGAAGTCTATCCCATGAACTCTCAGGAATATGCTTACCTACATGAATGTGGGGCAGATTATGTGACGGTATTTCAGGAAACCTATCATGGAGAAAAATACGAGACTCTTCATCTGGCAGGACATAAAAGAGTATTTCCCTATCGGTTTAACGCCCAGGAAAGGGCTCTTATGGGCGGTATGAGAGGCGTTGGCTTCGGCGCTCTCCTGGGGTTGGATGATTTCCGGAAAGATGCTTTTGCCACAGGACTTCACGCCTATTATCTGCAGAAAAAATATCCTCAGGCAGAAATTGCTTTTTCCTGCCCAAGGCTTCGGCCCATAATCAATAATGATAAGATAAACCCCATGGACGTCCATGAAGCCCAGCTTCTCCAGGTGGTTGCAGCCTACCGCTTGTTCATGCCCTTTGCCAGCATTACCATATCCACCAGAGAGTGTGCTAGAGTACGGGACAACCTGGTAAATATTGCGGCCACTAAGATTTCAGCAGGGGTAAGTACAGGCATTGGCCAGCATGTGGAGGACCTGGAAGACAAGGGAGACGCCCAGTTTGAAATATCAGACAACCGGTCTGTGGACCAGGTTTACCAGAGTCTTTTGAACCTGGATTTGCAGCCTGTTATGGCGGATTACCTCTATGTGTAGGCAGAATAAAGGGAGCTTCTGGCCCCACGTCATTGTAGTGACAAACCGAAAAATCGCCAGACTGCCCTTCCTGGAACAGGTAGAGTTGGTATGTGCCCAGAAGCCTAAGGCCCTGATTCTCAGGGAAAAGGATTTGGAAGAAAAGGAGTACAGGAAACTGGGCAGAGCAGTGAAAGATATTTGCAGTGCATACCAGGTTCCCTGCTACTATCACACTTACGCTGAGGCAGCCTGGGAAGAGGAAGTACAGGGGCTTCAGCTATCCCTTGCAAATCTTCGCATTCTCAGAGCATCTTATCCGGGAACGGCGGATTGGGAGAAATGGAAAGAAAAAGGCATGGTTACAGGCTGTTCTGTTCATAGTCTTTCAGAAGCTTTGGAGGCCCGGGATTTGGGCGCAGATTATCTTATTGCAGGCCATATTTATGCAACAGACTGCAAGAAGGGACTGCCTCCCAGAGGCAGAGATTTTCTCCGGGAAATCTGTTCCAATCTTTCTGTTCCGGTGTATGGAATCGGCGGTATTTCTTTGGAGGAAAAGCAGATTGGAGAAGTTCTGGACTGCGGAGCCAAAGGAGCCTGTGTCATGTCAGGAGCCATGGAGTTTTCCTGATAGGACAAAGAAAAGCTTGACAGAAAGCAGGTTTTTCCTTTATACTTTAATACTGTAAAGTGAAGGCGCTTCGGATTTGTGCTGAAGCGCCTTCTTTTTGACGGTATGATTTTATCGCAATAGAGAGATAAAACTGTGAAAGGAAGGAAATGCAAATGAAAAAAGGAATGGGAAAAGAAATCTGCATCACCGGATTTGCCATGTTTGCGATTTTTTTCGGCTCGGGAAATCTGATTTTTCCACCTCAGGTGGGGCTGCTTTCCGGCCAACATGTGTTATGGGCTATTGCCGGTTTGGCCTTTACGGGCATCCTGTTTCCTATGATGGCGGTAGCTTCAGTGGGAAATGTGGGATACGGACTGGAGGATATGATGAAGCATGTAACTCCCTGGTGGCATTACCTCTACATGGGCCTGGGAAATTTTAGCAGTCATTTTTGGAACCATACCAAGATGCGGAGGAGTGGCCTTTGAGACAGGATTTCAGGGGATTTTCGGGGACATGCCCTGGGAAGGGCGAATCGGCTTTCTTCTGGTGTTTTTTGGTGTATCCTATTACTTTGCCATGAACAAATCCAGTGTGATTGACCGAATTGGAAAATATCTGACTCCAATACTGCTGGTGACACTGCTGGTTATCATTATCCTGGCTATTTTTCGTCCTCTTTCCTCTGTGACAGGAGGAAGCATGGAAACAGGAGGAGAGGCCTTTTTAAATGGTTTCCTCACCGGCTACAATACAGGTGACGTAGGAACGGGAATCATCTGTGCAGGGATTTTTATCGGAGCCTTTCGGGAAAAGGGTTATACAGGGAAAAAAGAGTACCGGCTTATGATGCTGGGGATTATTCTTATCGGATTTTTGCTGCTTTTCGTGGTTTATGGCGGCTTGGCCTATCTGGGTGCCTAGGGTACAGAATGGTATGAGACGGATGTAGATACCACCTATCTGCTGACGGATCTGGTTCGAAGACTGGCCGGTTACGGAGGAAGTGTAGTGCTTTCATTGGCTGTTATCTTCGCCTGTCTGACAACTGCAGTAGGAATGATAGCCACCACAGGAGGTTGGGTGGAAGAGTGGTCAAAGGGAAAAATACCTTACAAACTGGCAGCCCTCATTATCACCGTGGCAATTTTCCTGGTTTCCTCCACAGGAGTTTCCAATGTGCTGGCTATTTCCGGACCTATCTTTACCATTCTTTTTCCTATGTCAGTGGTCATGACTTTTCTGGGCCTGTTTAAAAAATATGTGCCTAATGACGGAGCCTGGAAAGGAGCGGAAAAAGACAGACCTGCCATGGAGGGACAGGAAATAGATTTGCAGGGTGCCTGTGTGATTCCGGGGTTTATAGATGCCCATATGCATCCGGTAATGCTGGCAGATTTCAGTAAGAAAATTTCAGCTCTTCCTCCCAGGGTGTATTCTATCGAAGACTTAGTGGAAGAGATTCGGGCCTGCAGAGAGAAACAGGGGCCGGGGAAATGGTGTCAGGGCTGGGGCTATGACGAGGGGAAGTTTGCGGAAAAGCGCTCCATTAACCGTTACGATTTGGACAGAGGCTGCAGTGACAGTCCGGTTTCCATTATACGAACCTGCGGCCACATCCGCTGTGTTAACAGCAAGGCACTGGAGCTTGCGGGGATAGACAGAAACACCCCTGACCCGGTAGGCGGTCAGATTGAACGGGATGAAAAGGGAGAGCCCACAGGAGTCTTGAAAGAGACAGCCAGAAACCTGGTGCTGCCCTTTATGCCTGTGGAAGAAAAGGAAGAGACTATAGAAAATCTGGTGGATTTAGGAAAGCTTTTAAGTTCTCAGGGAATCGTGGCTGTGTCAGACATGGGAAATCTGGACAGCTCTGATAACTTTCCCCTATACCAGGAGGCGATACAGAGAGGCTTTCGTCAGAGAGTGGGAATTTACTATATGTGGGATTACTTTATGGATAATCCGGATTTTTCTATTCCAATGGAGCGAAGAGACAGAAAAAATCAGATTTTTGCTGCAGGATTAAAACTTATCGGAGACGGCAGTGTGTCTGGAAAAACAGCATGGATGGAGGAACCTTATTTAGGAGATGAACAGAGCCGGGGAATTTCTGTGTGTACCCAGGAGCAGCTGGAATCTGCTCTGGATTTTTGCAGGAAGAACCGCTGTCAGCTATCTTTCCATGCCATGGGTACTAAGGCCATAGCCAGGATTGTAGAGCGGGTGGACAGAGAAGAGCCCTGGACCAGGGAGTGAAGCTTTGTTTTTCCACAGATGCTCCGGCAACCTCCTGGGCAGTGCCGTCTGACCCCTTCCCCTGTATAAAAGGAGCCGTTACAAGGAAGGCTTTTGACGGTACAGATTGCGGAGTCAAGGAAGCAATAGACATAAAAACCGCTGTGAAGCTTTATACCAGAGAGGCTGCCAGAACAGCAGGATTTTCGGATTTGGGACAATTAAAGGAGGGTTATTTGGCCGATTTTGTTCTGCTAGACAGAGATATTTTTACAATTCCTTCAGAGGAAATAGATCAGGTAAAGGTAAGGGCCACCTACATAGAAGGAGACTGTGTATACCAAAGATGAAAGGAGAGATAGGGATGTTTGAAATGCCAGTATACAGAGAACCGGATTTTTCCCGGGATAAGTTTAGAAATGCCCCTGATGTGAAATGGGAGGAAGTAAAATCATCGGGAGTGGCACCGGAAAATTTCCACAGTACCTCTATGTTTCCGGAATATTTTAAGCTTCAGGGTAAATGGGTTCTGCCAAAAAACAGCAGAATGGATTCCAGTGTGGTGATAAGTCCTGACGGCACGCTGCTGGTGGTAGAAAATCGCAATTTAAAGGTGGGAGACAAGGTGATTCTGGGCAGGACTGAGGACGGAGAAGAAGGGATTTACCTTCATGCCCAAGGCTTTGCAGATGTGGAAGATGAGGAGGATGACAGATTTGTTTTCCGCCAGGGAAGAAGCAGGGAAACCTCCTATGCCAGGGATTATGACCGATTGTTTGAGCTGCTGAAATATGAGAGGGAACACGGAAATATTTTATGGGTAATGGGACCTGCCTTTGCCTTTGATGCTGATGCCAGAAAGGCCATGGAGGCCATGATTGAACATGGGTATGTGGACGGACTGATGGCGGGTAATGCTTTGGCTACCCATGACTTGGAAGGGGCCATGTTCCACACGGCTCTTGGGCAGGATATTTATACTCAGAAATCTCATGCAAACGGACATTACCACCACTTGGACGTACTGAACCGGGTGCGGGCCAGCGGTTCTATTCCTGCTTTTATACGGGATTATAATATTGATAATGGAATCATATACGGCTGTGTGAAGAACCGGATTCCTCTTGTCCTGACCGGTTCTATCCGTGATGACGGTCCTCTGCCGGAGGTTATCGGAGATGCTTATGAGGGACAGAGAGCCATGCGGAATCTGGTGGAAAAATCTACTACCGTTATCTGTCTGGCTACCATGCTCCATACCATTGCCACTGGTAATATGACTCCGTCTTACCGGGTTATGGAAGATGGAGCTATTCGCCCGGTTTTTCTCTATACTGTTGATGCGGATGAGTTTGTGGTGAATAAGCTGCTGGATAGAGGAAGCCTTTCCGCAACTACTATTGTCACAAACGTACAGGATTTTATTATGTTGGTAGGGAAAGGACTGGGGGTTATCTGAGAGGCCTTCTGCCGACTGCTGAAAATACCGGCATGGTCCAGGATTTATCAAGATTCCTGTTCTACTCAAATAGGAAAGAGGCTGATGCACATGAAATGCGGCAGCCTCTTTTTCTGCTTGTGTTACAATAAAAATCCTTCCTGCAATGCAGAGGTCGAAAAGTCGGAAGGAGCTAAATATGCCTTCTGCAAGGCACTTGAATGAGGCGTTCTGGACGTATGCCGATTGAAAGTAACGCAGCAGAAATACATATTCAGCCGTTCCCACCGTTTGGTCCCTTGTTCAGAGAGGGTATCCTTAGTGAAATACATATTTATTCAGCCGTTCCATGGCTTCTTTCACAAGAGAAAGGGGAAGGGCCAGATTCATACGGATGGAGCAAGCACCATGGAAGGGCCTTCCGTCCTGCCAGAGAACTCCCTTGCGGATTCCTGCAGACAGGAGCTGGTCTATGGTCTTACCATGTTCTTGGCACCATTGTGTGCAGTCCAGAAACAGCATATAAGTACCCTGGGGCTTGGAAAGATGCACACCCTGAAAGTGAGAAGTAATATAGTCATAAGCATAGTTTATATTCTCTGTCAATACCTGGCGCAGCTGGTCCACCCACTGATAGCCCTCCGGCTGATAAGCTCCTATGAGAGCATGCATGTTCATAACATTCATGCTGTTGTAATGGGATAGACTGGATTCTTTTTCTATTCTGTCACGCATCCATTTATTGTAAATGATGTGATAGCTGCCTATAAGTCCCGCCAGGTTAAAGGTTTTGCTGGGAGCGTAAAAGGCGGCGGTACGCATTCTGGCGTCCTGACTTATAGATTGGGTGGGAATATGGTGGTGACCATCCAGAATAAGGTCTGACCAGATTTCATCAGACACCACATACACGTCGTATTTCCGGTAAAGCTCCATGGCCTTTTCCAGTTCCCACCGCTCCCAGACACGTCCGCAGGGATTGTGAGGGGAGCAGAGAACTGCTGCATGGATGTTTTGGATTTTCAGCTTTTCCTCCATGTCTTCGAAATCCATTCGCCAAACCTGATTTTCATCCTGCTTTAAGGGACTGAGGACTATATCAAAGCCATTATTTTTCATACAGTGAGTGAAACCGATGTAGGTGGGAGAGTGGAGCAGTACCTTGTCTCCTTTGGAACAGAATACATTTAAGGCACTGATGACTCCGCCTAAAACACCGTTTTCATATCCGATACATTCCGGTGTCAGGCCCTGGACCTGATTCCTTGTTTCCTGCCACTGGATGATAGAGGAATAATATTCTTCTGTAGGCATAAAGTATCCGAAGGCGGGATGCTGTGCCCTTTGAATCAAGGCCTGCTGTACCGTGGGTACGGTGGCAAAGTTCATGTCTGCTACCCACATAGGGAGAATGGAGAAGCCCTCCTCCACCTTAGTCTGTCTTACGGCAGGTGTACTTTCAGATAACGCAGCATCCACTTCCAGAGCGATTGCGTCCTTTCCTTTTCGGTCCATTATCGTGGTAAAATCGTAGTTCATTGCTGGAACCTCCTCATTGGTTGTTTAATGCTTCTGCTTTTATTATAATACTCTTTCCAGCACCTGGGAAACCTTTTTTACCGGAATAATTTCCAGTTTTTCTTTTACCTCCGGAGCAACCTCTTCCAAATCCTCCTGGTTTTCATAGGGGATAAAAACCTTGGTGATTCCGGCTCTTTGAGCTGCCATCAGTTTTTCCGGCAGACCGCCGATGGGCATTACGCCGCCCCGAAGAGATACCTCTCCGGTCATGGCATAATCTGTGTCAACCGCTTTTTGGGTTACCAGGGAGGCCAGAGCGGTTACCAGGGTAATACCGGCAGAAGGACCGTCCTTAGGAACAGCTCCGGCAGGCACATGAATGTGTAAATCCTTTTGGGCAAGCTGTTTGCTTTCCTCAGGGAACATAGATTTTACCAGGGTCAAGGCAATCTGAACGGATTCTTTCATAACGTCTCCTAATTGTCCGGTAATGAGGACTTCGCCTTTCCCCTCCATAAGTTTGCTTTCTATAAACAGAATCTCTCCTCCGGCCGTGGTCCAGGCAAGTCCGGTAACCACTCCCGGCTCCTTTTGCTCCAGTTTTCGTTCATGACGCATATGCTGGTGGCCAAGATATTCTGTCAGATTTTCTGTTGTTACAGTCAGCGCTTTTTCTTCTTTTTTCACCAATTTTACAGCCGCTGTCCGGCAAAGCGTATCTATAAGCTTTTTCAGGCTCCGGACCCCGGATTCCATAGTGTATTCTTCAATCATCTTATGAAGAGCTTCTTCCTCCAGGCTCAGAGTTTCTTCTTTAATGCCCATAATCTCCATGGCCTTAGGTAACAGATGTCTTCGGGCTATCTGGAACTTTTCTAAAGCTGTATAGCCGGGGAAGGAGATGACCTCCATTCGGTTTAAGAGAGGCTCCGGTATGGTGTCTGTGGAGTTAGCGGTGCAGACAAAAAGTACGTTGGAAAGGTCATAGGGAACATTCATATAATGGTCCGTAAAGGAGTTATTCTGTTCCGGATCCAATACCTCCAGCAGGGCGCTGGCCGGGTCTCCGCTGTAGTCTCTTGCCAGCTTGTCCACTTCATCCAGCACCATAACAGGGTTGGAGGCGCCGCAGCGTTTCATGCCTTCCATAATCCTGCCGGGCATGGCTCCCACATAAGTTCTTCTGTGGCCACGGATTTCTGCTTCATCCCGGATTCCGCCCAGACTGATACGCACATATTTTCGCCCCAGAGCCTTAGCAATACTCTGTCCGATACTGGTTTTACCGGTGCCTGGCGCTCCCACAAAGAGCAGGATAGAGCCGGATTGCTTTCTGTTCAGGGCCATAACGGCAAGCTGTTGGATAATTCTTTCTTTTACCTTTTTCAGGCCGTAATGATCCTCATCCAGAATCTTTTCTGCTTTTTCAAGGTCGATTTTGCCCATACGGGGTGTCTTCCAGGAAAGGGTTGTGACAAAGTCTAGATAGTCATAAAGCATACCATATTCATGGCTTTCCTTTCCTTCCTGGCGCATGCGATTTAAAACCTTTTCCGCCTCCTGACGAGCCTCCTTATTCATACCGGATTTAGCAATTTTTTTCTCAAAACGCCGTACATCAGAAACATTTTCCGGGTGCATATCATCTAATTCCCGCTGGAGATAATCAATCTGCTTTTTAATGGCAGCTTCCCGATAAAGCTGTTCCTGATTGTCCTTCTGGGCGGCAGAAGCCTCCTGGGAAACCTTAGAAACCTGGATAAATTCATATATAGCCTTTGAAATAAGCGCCGTCTGTTCTTTCCTGGAATCTGTCTCCAGAATCTGATATTTTTCCTCTGAACTCAGATTCAGATAGTCGGTGAGAGAGCAGGCCAGATCATTGAGATTTTTCCTCTGAAGGATATAGCTTCTGGCCCAGACTCCCCACTGATAGTTCTGGACAAATTTTAAAAGCGCAGCTCGAAGCTGATTAAAAATCTCCTTTTCTTCTTCCTGGCTCATGTCATCAACAGAACCCCGGATAGCAGCAGTAGCCGTAATCTGGCCATCCCGGATTTCTAAGTCAGAAATATCCACCCGCTCTAAAGTTCTTATCTGTATGTTTTCTGATTCGTCCAGGCCCTCTACTTTGGCGGAAATACCTATGGGATAAAAGTCCTGAGGAGAAAGTTCAGAATCCTGCTTTTCTTCTTTTAAAAGAAGAAAGAGAACCTCTTCTCCGGACTGAATATTTTGGCCGCCCCAGTCAGAAAAGAGTTCTTTTTTAAAGTAATAGGCTACTTCGGGCAATAACAGTATATTATGGACAGGTCTTATCATCATAAAGATACCTCCTCTTGTTAGCAGTCTGATATAGTGAGTGCTAAAATATTGAGTATAAGATAGCACAGATAGAACAGAATGTCAATATATAGAGTGTTTTGTACTTTTTAAGGCAGACCATGGAGGCGTACTGGCCCCACGCCGACTGAGTATAACGTAGAAAATAAGCAAAATAACATGGCAGAGGCATGTGTGCCCTTGTCCAGAGAGGATAGGAAAAGCAGAAAAAAATTGCAATCACAGGGCCATAGGGAGTAAAATAAAGTGCAACCCTTTTGACGTTCCAATAAGAAATGCAATGGAAAGAGAATAAGAAATACTAGTGTACTGACACGTTCACATTTCAACAAATGACTTGCCTGAATTTCCATCTGCTGCGTTGTCGTCAATGGACGTAGCCACCGCTACGCCTCATT
>CABSEJ010000047.1 GCA_902476765.1 uncultured Blautia sp. | reverse complement strand
AAAAAGGGAAAAAGAAAAAAACCAGGGATTCTTCCGCCGACATCCGGCGGCTGCTGCCTGTATTTCTCTGCTTTTGGCAGGTGCCGGGGCTGCCGGACTTATGTTCGGAGGAAATTCAGGCATGCTGCCGGATACAGAACAAGCTCTGGTGGAAAGTCAGGAGGAAATTTTTAAAGCTAAGGCAGAGGAGCTGGAGTATTTCCAGGAGGCCGGCAATTATGAGGAAGTATACCAGGTTATTTATGAAAGACAGCAGGAAGAAAGTGCCAGTATGGAGGCATTGGAGGGAAGTGTTGCAAGCTCAAGCGCTGCAGCCGATACGGCTTCTTATGGGGGTATGGATACAGGAGGACAGGTATCAGATACTAATCTGCGGACAGAAGGGGTAGATGAGGGAGACATTGTAAAGACAGACGGTACCTGGCTTTATGTGCTTTCCACAGACGGAACCATAGAGATAATAGAGACCGCACAGGGCAGCCCCAAAGAGATTTCTGCGATTTCTCCGGAAAACCTGGAGGACAATATCCGGGAATTATATCTGGACAAAGACCGACTTTATGTGATAGCTGACAGAGGAGAGGCAGAAGCTGTAGAAAACGGCGGGCAGCAGGTAAGTATCCGCCGCACAGATACTACTTTTCTGTATACCTATGACATTTCAGACAGAGAAAAGCCGAAACTTTTAGACACAGGAGAGCAGGGAGGAGAATACCAGACTTCCCGTATAGTTGATGGGTATCTGTATCTGTTTACCAGGTATTACCCGGAGCTGGGAGAAACAGTAAAGGCTGCAGATGAGGATATGTACCTGCCTCTGAATGACAATGGGAGGATTCCCTCCCAGGATATTCTGGTGCCTAAACAGGGCGCTTCCTCCGAATACCTGACAGCTTCTGCAGTGAATCTGGATACGGGAAAAACAGAGAGCCAGAAATCTGTGCTGCTGTCCGGAGCTGAATATTATGTCAGCGAAAATCATATCTATATTACCTTTTATGAAAACCCATATGAAGGCAGAAACAGGACTATTATCCTTCAGCTTTCTTATGGCAATGGAAAACTGGAAACCGGGGCCTGCGCTTCTGTAAGCGGATACTTGATTGACAGCTTCTGCATTGACGAATACCAGCAGCAGCTTCGGATGGTCTGCCAGAACGGAAGCCAGTCAGCCCTTTATGTTCTGAACACAGACCTGGAACTTCAGGGGAAGATAGAAGACATTGCTCCGGGAGAATCTTTGAAGTCAGCCCGCTTTATGGGGGAGACCGGATATTTCGTGACCTATCAGGAAATAGACCCTCTCTTCTGTGTGGATTTAAAGAACCCTAAGAAACCGGAGATTTTGGGAGAGCTAAAGGTCAGCGGTTATTCCCAGTACCTGCATTTCTACGGGGAGGATAAACTTTTAGGCATTGGCTGGGAGACGGATGAGGAAACCGGAGCAAGGCTGGGACTGAAATTTTCTATGTTCGACGTGTCGAAGCCAGGAGAAATGAAAGAGATGCATAAGCTGGTTATCCAGGATGTGGTCTACTGTCCGGCCCTTGATAATTACAAAGCCCTTTTGGCCTGGCCCCAGGAAGGCATCATAGGACTGTCTATGGTGCAGTACGACCAGGCCAGAGGAGTTGACATAGGAAGCTACCTGGTGCTTTCCTATACGGAAGACAAGGGCTTTGAGCAGTGCCTGGTTCAGGATTTCAGCCATGGAGAGGACAATGTGGACCCATATGGTCTGGCGGTAAGAGCCAGGGGAATTGTTATGGATTCCTATTTTTATCTCTGCGGCTCCCGTCAGGTCAGCGGATACCAAAGAAATCAGGGGTATACAATGACAGGGCAATGTGTGTGGTAATACTTTTATAAGATAAAATTCCTGAGACAAAGCTTAAAACAAAAGCTTAAAACACTTAAAACAAAAGTTTAAAACAAAATTACTTTGGCCTTGCACAGAGCTTTGGTATGAGCTATACTAAAAGGAACTGCATAGAATTTTTTATGGAAGAAGGAGATAGAGAAATGCAGCTTACAACAGTAAAAGAGATTTACAGAAACAGAGAGCAGTATTTGGACAAGGAAGTGACCGTAGGCGGCTGGGTGCGCAGCGTAAGAGATTCCAAAACCTTTGGTTTTATTGTCCTTCACGACGGCAGTTTCTTTGAGACATTGCAGATTGTATATCATGACAGTATGGAAAATTTTCAGGAGATTTCCAAGCTGAATGTTGGTGCGGCTATTGTGGTAAAGGGTACTCTGGTAGCTACCCCAAATGCAAAGCAGCCTTTTGAGATTCAGGCTGAAGAAGTTACCGTAGAGGGAGACTCTGCGGCAGATTATCCGTTACAGAAAAAGCGTCATTCCATGGAGTATTTAAGAACCATTTCCCATCTGCGGCCAAGGACAAACACCTTCCAGGCAGTATTTCGTGTACGTTCTCTTACCGCTTTTGCCATCCATCAGTTTTTCCAGGAGAGAGGCTTTGTATATGTACACACACCTTTGATTACAGGTAGCGACTGCGAGGGCGCCGGAGAAATGTTCCAGGTAACTACACTGGATTTGAACAATGTGCCTAAGACAGAAGAGGGAAAGGTGGATTTTTCCCAGGACTTCTTTAAAAAGCCTACCAACCTTACGGTAAGCGGCCAGTTAAACGGCGAGACCTATGCCCAGGCCTTTCGGAATATCTATACCTTTGGCCCTACCTTCCGGGCAGAAAATTCCAATACCACCCGTCATGCGGCGGAGTTCTGGATGATTGAGCCGGAAATGGCCTTTGCTGATTTGCAGGATAACATGGATGTGGCGGAAGCCATGCTGAAATATGTAATCCGTTATGTGCTGGAGAATGCTCCGGAGGAAATGAATTTCTTCAATTCCTTTATTGATAAGGGATTGCTGGACCGCCTGAATCATGTGCTGAACGCTGAGTTTGCTCATGTGACTTATACAGAAGCCATTGAGCTGTTGGAAAAGGCCAATGACAAATTTGACTACAAGGTATCCTGGGGCTGTGATTTGCAGACCGAGCATGAGAGATATCTTACCGAGCAGATTTTCAAACGTCCGGTCTTTGTTACCGATTATCCAAAGGAAATCAAGGCTTTCTATATGAAGCAGAACGAAGACGGCAAGACGGTAGCGGCTATGGACTGCCTGGTTCCGGGAATCGGGGAGATTATCGGCGGAAGCCAGAGAGAGGATTCTTACGAAAAGCTGCGTCAGAGAATGAAGGAAATGAACCTGAAGGAAGAAGATTACGGCTTCTATCTGGATTTGCGTAAATATGGTTCTACCCGTCATTCCGGTTTTGGTCTGGGCTTTGAGCGCTGTGTAATGTACCTGACCGGTATGCAGAATATCCGTGATGTGATTCCTTTCCCAAGAACCGTAAATAACTGCGATTTATAAAAAGTATGTTAAAAGATATAAAAGGAGAGCTATGAGATTTTTCCATATTGCAGATGTCCATCTGGGGGCAAAGCCGGACCAGGATTTTCCCTGGAGCAGGGACAGAGGCCGGGAAATCTGGAATAGTTTCCGCAAAGTTATAGAACAGGCCGGCAGAGAGCATGCCGACCTGTTTCTTATTGCAGGAGACTTGTTTCACCGCCAGCCTCTTATGAGAGAACTGAGAGAGGTAAACGCTCTGTTTTCCAGCATACCCGACACCAGAATTGTCCTGATAGCAGGAAACCATGATTATGCAGGTTCGGATTCCCCCTATAAAAAATTCCCATGGGCTCCAAATGTTTTCGGCCTGTGGAATAGGGAAATTTCCTATGTGGATTTTCCGGAGCTGGAAACCAGGGTATGGGGCGGCAGCTATGACAGGAGAGAAATAAAAGATCCCTTGTATGACAGGCTGAGAGCCTCCGGGGAAATGCCGGTGGAAATCCTGCTGGCCCACGGAGGGGATGAGAAGCATATTCCCATGTCCATGGAACGGCTGGCTGGCGCTGGTTTTGCCTATATCGCCCTTGGACATATCCATAAGCCCCAGGAATTTTTCGGAGGAAGAATTGCCTATGGGGGAGCCTTGGAACCAGTGGATAAACAGGACACAGGACCTCATGGGTACAGAAAGGGCGAAATCCGGGGAAACAGCTTTTCCTCTGTTTTTTGTCCCGGCAGCCTGCGGGAATACAGAGAGCTGGACATAGAGCTAAAGAAAAGTACCTCCCAGTACACTCTGGAAAAAGCTGTGGAGAAGACTATCCGGGCAAGTGGACAGCAGCATATGTACCGGTTAATTCTCACCGGGGAAAAAGCGCTGGACATGGAACTTTCCTGTGAAGACCTGTATGAGCTGGGACGTATAGTGAAGGTGGAAGACAGGACAAGACCAGCCTATTCAGAGGAACAGCTTTGTTCCATGTATCCCAACAGTATACTGGAAGAGTATATAAAGAGCCTGTCAGGAAAAGATGGGGAAAAAGAAAAAAAGGCGCTGACCTATGGAATCCGGGCTTTGCTGGAGTCAGGGGAGGGATTGCTATGATTATTAAAGAAGCCATTTTAAATAATTTCGGCAGGTTTCAGAATCAGAGAATTTCCTTCCAGGAGGGTATCAACGTAGTGTATGGGGCCAACGAAAGCGGCAAGACTACCCTTCACACCTTTCTCCGGGGAATATTCTTTGGCTTGCCCAGAAAAAGAGGCCCTGCTTCTAAAACAGACACCTATACCAGCTTCCGGCCCTGGGAGAACCCTGCCTGGTATGAAGGAGCTCTGATTTTTCAGTGTGGGGGGAAGAGCTTTCGGCTGGAAAGAGACTTTTCCAAACCCGGTTCACCGGCTTCTTTGTACTGTCAGACAGACGGGGAGCAGCTTTCAGTGGAGGATGGAGACTTGGAGATGCTTCTGGGAAATCTTACAGAATCTGCCTTTGAGAATACTGTCTATGTAGGGCAGCTGAAAAGCAGGACCCAGGAAGGGCTTTTAGGAGAGGTGGGAGAATATCTGCGAAAATACCAGGCAGGAGGAGAGCTTTGCCTGGATGTGGAGAAAGCAGATAAAATCCTGCGGGAAACCGGGAGACAGTGGAAGAAAAAAGAAGAGGAGCTGCTGCAGGAGAGAAGGAACCGGGAGGAAAAGCTTCAATATCAGATTCGTTACCAGAGACAAGAGATGCAGAGTATTCGGGAAAAGCTTTCGAATCTGGAAGAGAACAGAGCAGATCTGGAACCCTCTCTTGCTGGCCAGGATGGGGGAAAGGAGAGGAAACCCGGAGCACGGATTGGCTATACTTTTATACTGGCGGTAATAGGATTCCTGCTCTTTGCTTTGGCTGTGGCTGCAGGATTGCTGTTACATCCTGCCTGGCTGGCTCTGGCATTTCTGTGTCTTGGGGCAGAGGCCGGATTATATTTGTACTTCAGGCAGGAAAAACAAAGAAGACAGAGAAACGCCCGGGAACAAAGAAGGCAAAGACAGCAGGAGAGAGCAGCCAGGATAAAAGGAAGGAAAACTGCCCTGCTGGAAAGCTTGGGGGAAAAAGAAATCATGGCGGCAAATCTTCAGGAAGAGCTGGAGGAGCAGCAGGCAGACCGGGAAGCACTGGAAGAAATCAGAAAAGAAATAGATAGTATTGCCTTGGCCAGAGATACTCTGAAACAGGCGGCAGCCAGTCTTCAGGCCAGAACAGGGAAACTGCTGCGCCAGGAAATTTCAGAAGTTTTAGAGGAGCTTACCCAGGGGAAATACAGGTGCGGAGGATTGACAGAGGATGGAACCATGTTTCTGGATTGCCGGGGACAGAGCCTGAAGCTTCATCAGGTCAGCTGCGGAACTGTAGAGCAGGTTTATTTTGCCCTGCGTATGGCTTGCGGGGGAATTTTCTCCAGAGAAGAGGAATTGCCGGTGCTTCTGGATGAAACCTTTGCCATGTACGATGATAAAAGGCTGTCAGGGGCCCTCAAATGGCTGAACCGGAATAAAACCCAGACTATATTGTTTACCTGCAACAAAAGGGAAATAGAGGCCCTGGAGGCCCTGGATATACCCTTTCGTTTGGTACAGCTGTGAGAAAAAATCAGGGGGTGTCCCATTATGGGACACCCCCCTGACGAAGTATGTTATAAGGATATAAGTGTTATTTTGTTTTCTCAGCCTTTCATATAGTTATGATTGTGATGGGAATGCTCCTGGCGGTATTCCCGATATTTAATCCGGATGTAATTCCAGGACGTATGCAGTACAGGTGCCAGACCGGCTATCAGAAGCACTACGGTTACAAGAGTAATGCTTTGGGTCACCGTATACACATGAGCTGCATACAAGATAACAAAAAACGCCAGACAAAAGTTAACAAAAGGAATAATCTTATTTCTCATAATGGCACCTCCTCACTGGAAAATGTAATTTACTTTTCTATATTATAACTCTGTAATCAGAGAATAGCAATAAAAAAGAAAAAATATACAGAAAATAGTGAGGCCTAAAGTTACTGTTACACAGTGCCTAACGCTTTCCTTTCAGCTCTTTATTGTGCTTTGCAACCAGTTTATTGATACGGTCCACTGGGTTCAGTAATTTACTGATGGAAGCATCGTGGTTTAAGGTATCGATGATAAGGGCAATGTATTTACTCATATCACAGTTTACATAATATTTTCTCTGAAGAAGCTCATCTGTCTGATATACCAGGTTTGTGGTCAGAAGACGGTCAAAGTCTCCGTTTTCATAAGCCTGGTCAAATCTTTCCAGCCCATTAGTAAAGAGGCCAAAGGTAGCGCACATAAATATTTTAGCTGCTCCACGTTTTTTCAGGAGAGCTGCCACTTCCAGCATACTGTCACCGGAAGAAATCATGTCGTCAATAATAATCATATTTTTCCCCTCTACGTCTGCGCCCAGAAATTCATGAGCCACAATGGGATTGCGTCCGTCAACAATGGTGGAATAATCCCGGCGCTTGTAGAACATACCCATGTCTACCCCCAATACATTAGCCAGATAGATGGCTCTGCTGGTTCCTCCGGCATCTGGGCTGATAATCATCAGACTGTCACTGTCTACAGACAAATTAGGTTCTGCCTTAAACAAACCTTTTACAAACTGGTAGGCCGGCTGTACGGTTTCAAAGCCGTGCAGAGGAATAGAATTCTGTACACGGGGGTCATGAGCGTCAAAGGTAAGGATATTGTCCACACCCATATCTACCAGCTCCTGAAGAGCCAGGGCACAGTCCAGAGATTCCCTTCCGCTGCGTTTGTGCTGACGGCTTTCATAAAGGAAAGGCATAATCACATTGACCCTTCTGGCTTTTCCGCCCACAGCGGCAATGATTCTCTTTAAATCCTGGAAATGGTCGTCCGGGGACATGTGGTTCACCTGTCCGCATAAAGAATAGGTGAGAGAGTAGTTGCACACATCCACCATCAGGTATAAATCATCTCCTCTGACGGATTCTCCCAGGATTCCTTTGGCTTCTCCGGAGCCGAAGCGGGGAGTTTGGGCCTTGATTAAGTATGAGTCTCTTTCATAGCCTTCAAACTGCAGATTATTTTTTTCCTGATGGTCCCGGTCTTTGCGCCATTTAACAATGAAATCATTGACTCTGGAGCCAAGCTTTTCGCAGCTTTTTAAAGGGATGATGCCTAAGCGTCCTACGGGCAGAGAATCTAAGGGCGTTGCGTTTTTTGGTGACATGATTATTTTCCTCCTAAAAGTCTTTTTTGGATTCGGATGTCATTTCCTACCAGTTTTATCATGGTATAATTGCTGGAAACCCTGGAGAAGGTTCGTTCAGAATAGGTTTCCAGGAAATCCTCCATAGTCAGGTTGGTGGAAATGATAGTTGCTTTTTTGTTGGTAATACGCTCGTTGATGCAGCAGAAAAGCTGGGAGGACACGAAGCTGTTAGTCAGCTCTGTACCTAAATCATCAATAATGAGCAAATCGCAGTCATAGATAAAAGAAGCCATATCCGCAGACTGTGGGTCTTTCTGAAAAGCATTTCTGGACATAATGTCAAATAAATCAAAAGAAGTAAAATACAAGACAAAATAGGAACGTTCCAGAAGCTCCTTTGCGATACAGTGGCTGAGATAGGTTTTTCCAACCCCTGTGTCTCCGTAAATCATCAGATTTTCCGGCTGCTGGCCGAAACGGCTGATAAAGCCCCAGGCTTTGTCGTAAGCGCTGTGAGCGGCTTCAAGGGCGTTGATGCCGCTGGAAGCATCCTTAAAATCCGGGGAATAGTAGTCAAAGGTAAAGTTTTGGAAATTCTCTGTTTTCAGTATTTCCCGGATATTGGACTGGGTATACAAAAGGTCTACGGCCGCTTTTTGGAAGCAGGCGCATTTTTGCCCTTCCACATAGCCTGTATCTTTACAGACAGGACAGTCATAGTGCAGCTCCAGGTAATCCGCAGGATAGCCGTTTGCCAGAAGCAGGTCTCTCCTCTCTCTGGCCAGAGTCTGGATTTCTTTGGAAAGATCAAAATTTTCTCCTTTTTCCGCACCCAGAACCAGGCGGGCCTTTTTCAGACCAAGAGAGGCAATTTCCCCACGTATCTGTGCAAGCCGGGGTATCTGTGCCTCAGCCTTGCGAATACGCTCATCCTGCTCATGTCTGTGGCGAAACTGCTTTTGATTGTAGCTGCGCATCAGCGCTTCGTATTGAAAATTTTTCAGTGACACAGCAAATCTCCTTTTATCTATTTGCCAAGAAGTTGTTTTTCAAGTTCAGCTATGTTGTAAGCCCTTTGGTGGAAATTATTGAACTTATTCCGGGAAGACACCGCTTTGGAAGTCTGGGGCTGAGAGCTTTTCTGGGCTTTTTTTTGCTGGAAGCTCTGGTCTAAGTCCTCCACGTCCGATAAGTGATGCACTCCTTTTTTAAACCAGCTTTCCAGGATGCTGTCAGCATAGGAAAAACTGGCCTTCCCTGTGGAAAGTACAGTCCGGCTGCAAGCCTCCTGGATAATGTCCAGTGTAAACCCATACTGATTCAGCCACAGGTTCATATATTGGATTTCCTTGTCCAAAGGATTTCTGTTCTTAATGCCGAAGGCACGGAGTATGGTAAAATAATTTTTATTGTAAAGATTAGTCTCCTCTTTTGCCTGGGACACGGTGGTGATTTTCTGCTGGGCCCAGGCAAGTCCTACTTTTTTTATGTATGCCATGCTGGGACTTCCCTTGGATACACAGTATTCAATCAGGTATTCCAGAAGCTCCGCAGATAAATGTACTTCATCATAAAGGTAAAGGAGTGTTTCCATATCCGTGGAGGTAAGGGTCCGGCCCAGATATTGTTCTGCAATAAAAAGAAGCTGCCGCACCTCGTCATGACCCTTCAGCTCCTGCAGCTTATTTCTGGATAGGGAAACAGAAGAGTCCGGATTCTTGGATATAGACAGCTTGGAATGGGAAACAGGCTTCTTCTCTTTGGCAGCCGCTGATTCCAGAGCCGTCTCTGCCTTCAAAGGCAGGGGATAGAATACCACGCCGGTCAGGGTACCGGAAGCATCAAAGGATACATCCAGAATTCCTGCTTTTTTCCAGTATTTCATTGCCCGTATGACGTCGGCCTCTCTGCAGTTAAAGGTATCTGCAATGGAAGAAAGCTCCAGTACCGTCTGTTCTTCCCGGCAGTGCCGGAGAAGATAAAGATAGATTTTTACAAACTCCCCGTTGGCTGAGGGCATGTATAAATCCAGAAAACGGTTGGAAACAAAAGTAAACTCTCCTGGAAAGCTGTTAAAGACTTGAAACTGTCCCATATATAACATCCTTTACATTTAATTCCATGATATCGGGGATAAATAAAATTCAGCCCCCTTAACATTTTATGTTTCTCAAATGAATCAGCTTAAGTATAGCATATAATTTTTAAAAAGAGAACAAGGATTTTTTTTGACAGGGAAAAAGGGCGGTTGAGGAAAAATGCTGTGGGAAATGTGGATAATGTGGATAAAAAAGTGGACAGAATTTTATGGGAAACCAGGGAATGTCGAATTTTACAGGATTTTTACAGATTTTTGGTGCAAACGCCGTCTGATTATGTCAACTTTTATATACACAAAAAAATCCACATGCTCTCCCCCGGGAGCATGTGGATGAATAAGTGGATAATGTGGATAACTTTAGAGACCTAGGAGGTTTTCCCCGATTTTATATACATCTCCGGCCCCCATAGTTATCAACAAATCATCGTGGATACAATTTTTTAATAAAAATTCTTCAATCTCGTCGAAAGTAGAGAAATAAACGGCTTCCGTTCCTTTTTCCTCAATCAGTTTCTGCAAATCTTGGGATGAAATCCCCAGAGTATCTGTTTCTCTGGCAGCATAGATAGGGGCCAGCACTACTTTGTCAGCCAGGGCCAGGGCTTCTGCAAATTCCGGCAGCAGGGCCTTGGTTCTGGAGTAAGTGTGAGGCTGGAAGACGCACCAGATAGTTTTATGAGGATAGGAGGCTGCGGTTTTCAGCGTAGCCGCAATCTCTGTGGGATGATGGGCATAATCGTCGATTACCGTCACTCCTGCCACTTTTCCTTTGTACTGGAATCTTCGGTCCGTTCCCCCGAAATGAAGCAATCCCTTCTGGATAGTATCTACGTCAATGCCCATTTTCAGGCTGAGAGCGATGGCAGAAAGGGCGTTGGATACGTTGTGCATACCAGGTACGGACAGGGAAAAACGTCCGATTTTTTCCCCGTTTTTCACACAGTCGAAGGAGCCGTGGGCCATCTGGTCAAATTCGATGTTTTCGGCTTTGTAGTCCGCTGGATTATCCAGGCTGTAAGTTATGATTTCACAAGGCAGGTCTTTGGTGATTTCCTCCAGATTCGGAATATCTCCGTTAATAATTAAAGTACCGTCCTGCGGCAGTCTCTGAGCAAAAAGTCGGAAGGAGTGACGAATATCCTCCAGGTCTTTAAAGAAATCCAGGTGGTCTGCGTCAATGTTCAGGATAATGCTGATTTTTGGAAAAAAGCTTAAAAAGCTGTTGGTGTATTCGCAGGCCTCTGTGATGAAGTTTTCGGAATTTCCCACCCGTATATTACCGTGGATAGCCGGAAGGATGCCGCCTACGGAAATAGTGGGGTCTTTTTCCGCCTCCAACAGAATATGAGAAATCATGGAGGTTGTAGTGGTTTTTCCGTGTGTGCCGGACACAGCTATGGGCAACTGGTAATTCTTCATAATCTGTCCCAGAAGTTCAGCTCTGGTGAGCATGGGAATTCCAAGCTCAGCTGCTCTCTGGTATTCCGGATTGTCGGGATGAATGGCAGCAGTGTAAACTACTAGTTCCACATCCGTGGAGATGTTGGAAGCTCTTTGGCCGATATAGATGTTGGCGCCTTTTGCCTCCAAATGGCTGGTAAGCTGGGAAGCCTTGGCATCAGAGCCGGAAATAGGAAAATCCTCTTCCAGAAGAATCTCTGCCAGACCACTCATACTGATTCCGCCGATACCGATAAAATAAATATGCATAGGTTTATGAAAATCAATCTGATACATAATACAGAATCCCTTCTTTTCTTATTTTTAATATTCTTTCTTATTGATTGAGGTGGGATTGACCACTTTGTTCCAATTATACAAAAGTTTTTCATAAATGGAAACCCCTTTCTTTTCCATTTCGTTAAGTGCAGGTAAAATGTCACAAAAAGAAAGTCAATGTCGAAAAAAAATTGTTAAAAATGTTCACTTTTTCAGAGCGATGTGTTATAATAGAAAAACCATAGAATATACAAGAGGTGATTGCATGATTAAGAAAGAGATGATTGCAATGTTGCTTGCCGGAGGACAGGGCAGCAGATTGGGCGTTCTGACTGCTAAAGTAGCGAAACCGGCTGTGACATTTGGCGGAAAGTACAGAATCATAGATTTCCCGCTTAGTAACTGCATCAATTCAGGAGTAGATACAGTAGGTGTGCTGACTCAGTATCAGCCCCTCAGATTAAATACCCACATTGGTATTGGTATCCCCTGGGATTTGGATAGAAATGTAGGCGGCGTGTCTATTCTTCCTCCATATGAAAAGAAAACCAATACAGAATGGTATACAGGTACGGCCAATGCTATTTATCAGAATATGGCATATATGGAAACTTTTAATCCGGATTATGTGCTGATTCTGGGCGGGGACCATATATATAAGATGGATTACGAGGTTATGCTGGACTTCCACAAGGCAAATAAGGCTGACGTGACTTTAGCCTGTATGCCGGTTCCCTGGGAGGAGGCTTCCCGTTTTGGACTTGCCATTACAGACGATACAGGAAGAATTACAGATTTTGAAGAAAAACCGGAGAATCCTAAGAGTAATCTGGCTTCTATGGGTATTTATATCTTTAGCTGGCCGGTACTGAAGGAAGCCTTGATAGCCCTCAGAGAACAGTCAGGCTGTGACTTCGGAAAGCATATTCTTCCATACTGCAGAGAAAAGGGGCAGAGGCTTTTCGCATACGAATATAACGGCTATTGGAAAGACGTAGGAACCCTGGGCTCTTATTGGGAAGCCAATATGGAGCTGATAGATATTATTCCGGAATTTAATTTATATGAAGAATTCTGGAAAATTTATACTAAGGGCGATATTATTCCGCCTCAGTATGTGGCGGCTGACGCAGTGGTTGACAGAAGTATTATCGGAGAGGGCACAGAGATTTACGGAGAGGTACATAACTCTGTAATCGGTGCCGGTGTAACCGTGAAGAAAGGTGCTGTCATCCGGGATTCCATTATTATGAAACAGTCGGTTATCGGTGAAAATGACGTAATTGATAAGGCTATTATCGCTGAGAACGTAACAGTAGGAGATAATGTAGTCATGGGCATCGGAGAGGATACGCCCAACCGGGAAAAACCAAATGTATATTCCTTTGGCTTAGTTACGGTGGGAGAGAATACCTTCATTCCTTCCAACGTGAAAATCGGGAAAAATACGGCTGTAGTCGGTGAAACAGTTCCCGAGGATTATCCAAACGGCGTTCTGGAAAGCGGTGAAACATTGAATAAGGAAGGTGAGACAGAATGAGAGCAATAGGTATTATTCTTGCCGGCGGCAATAATCACAGAATGAAAGAATTATCACAGAAGAGAGCCATATCAGCAATGCCTATCGCAGGCAGCTACCGCAGCATTGATTTTGCTCTTAGTAATATGTCCAACTCCCATATTCAGAAGGTAGCAGTTTTGACCCAGTATAATGCCAGGTCTTTAAACGAACATTTAAGCTCCTCCAAATGGTGGGATTTCGGAAGAAAGCAGGGAGGTCTCTACACCTTTACTCCTACTATCACTCCGGACAACAGCTTTTGGTATCAGGGGACGGCGGACGCCATTTACCAGAACCTGAATTTCTTAAAGAGCAGTCATGAGCCCTATGTGGTCATTGCTTCCGGTGATTGTGTGTACAAGCTGGATTACAATAAGGTACTGGAGTACCATATCGCTAAGAGAGCAGACATTACCGTAGTCTGCACAGAAGTTGACGGCGATGAGGCCACCAGATTCGGATGCATCAAGATGAATGAGGACTGCAGAATCGAGGAGTTTGACGAGAAGCCTATGGTGACTCAGTCAACTACAATTTCTACAGGTATCTATGTTATCCGCAGAAGACAGCTGATTGAACTGATTGAAAAATGCGGCCAGGAAGACCGGCATGACTTTGTAAAGGACATCCTTATCCGTTATAAAAACTTAAAGAGAATTTACGGATATAAGATAAATACCTACTGGAGCAATATTTCCATAGTAGAATCTTACTATAAGACAAACATGGATTTCCTGAAACCGGAAATCAGAGATTACTTTTTCCGTCAGTATCCTGGAATTCAGTCGAAAATTGATGATTTGCCTCCGGCTAAATATAATCCCGGTGCAAATGTAAAGAACAGTTTGATTTCCAGCGGTTGTATCATTAACGGACAGGTAGAAAATTCTATTCTGTTTAAGAAGGTTTTCGTAGGAAACAACTGTGTGATTAAAAATTCCATTATTTTAAATGATGTGTACTTAGGAGACAATACGCATATTGAAAATTGTATTGTTGAGAGCCGTGATACTATTCGGGCTAATTCTTACTACTGCGGTGAGGACGGTATCAAGGTAGTTATCGAGAAGAACGAGCGATACGTTCTTTGATTCTTTTGCGTTAAACAGGAGCAAACCTGTTTTGCGGGCAGAAAAACCTGCCGGGATATATGTCCTAAAAAAGACAGAAAGCACGACTGAACAAGGCGGCGATGAAAGGGGAAGGTTGTATGAATATCACAGATGTAAGAGTAAGACGAGTAGCCAAGGAAGGCAAAATGAAGGCAGTGGTGTCTATTACGATTGATGAGGAATTTGTAGTACATGACATCAAAGTAATCGAAGGAGAGAAAGG
This sequence comes from uncultured Blautia sp., assembly GCA_902476765.1. GTDB lineage: Bacteria > Bacillota > Clostridia > Lachnospirales > Lachnospiraceae > Blautia. The sequence continues at coordinate 5,130 of CABSEJ010000047.1, read as the reverse complement.
GTTATTCATTGCAATGCCTAGCCGTAAGGCTACAGATGGGGAATACAGAGATATTGCCCATCCCATCAATTCTGCAACCCGTGAGAGAATACAGAGTATTATTTTAGAAAAATACGAGCAGGTACTTGCGGAGGAGCCGATGGAGGATGAAGCGGCTGTGGTATAAGAAAAAGAACGTGCTGGAAAGAAAATCAACGGAGATGATTTGAGAGACAGCGCCAGAGGGCTGCAGTATTTAGAAATTCCCGGGAATATTCTAAATACTGCAGCCCTCTTCTTGCTGTTCCAGAACGAAATGTCTTTGTTCCTGCGAGCACCGACCGAAGTGGAACGTAGACCTGCCGCAAGGGTCAAATACCCCGATGCTTGCATCGGGGTATTTGACTTACTGTCTGCGCCAGCCGACAGGATATTTGTTTTTCATAAGATTACCTGTGAGCTTACCGAAGCCCAAAGGAAAATCTTCTGCACAGATTAGGCTCCAACCGGAAAGTCCCCGGGTTTCTTCTTCTGACAGCACAAGGGTTTCTCCTCTTAAGTACCGGGATAGCCGTTCATCATCCGGGGCAAGACGCAGCACGGAGGAATAGCCGTCTGCATGCAGGTTCATGGCCAGAGGCTGTGCAGGTTCGAAACGGTTCTTTTTCAACTCTCCTAAGAAAAGCCCATTTCTGAGAAATTTAATGCCTTTTAAAATTCCGGTATCCAGTTCCGGAAGATAATATACGTTTTGCCCCCGAACTTCTATTCTCCGGGACTCATATGGGGTGAGAACAGAGGAAAAAAAGGATTCTAGAAGTTTCCGGGTGGATTTCTCTGTTTTTCTTATGGTTGGAGGAAGGTCCAGGCCAGAGGCGGGTTCCCCTTCTTTTTTTAAGAGAGCCAGAAAATGTCCCTCTCCCTCCATTTTGTGAGGGAAAATGCGGACGCATTTTTTTAAGTTGGGGTCTTGGTTCCCCCATTCCGGCCTTCCGCTGGAAAAGCCGGGATACCATTCCAGATCCGCCAGTTTCATCTCCGGAAATTTTTCTAAAAGATAGGAAATACTGCCTTCATTTTCCTCTGCAGAAAATGTACAGGTGGAATAGAGAAGCATACCGCCGGGTTTCAGCATGGATACCGCCCGGTCCAGTATTTCTCTCTGGAGCTTGGCGAAGTATGCAGGTTTGTCCTTGTCCCAGGCTTTGGCTACATCAGAATCTTTGCGAAACATACCCTCTCCGGAGCAGGGAGCGTCCACCAGAATTTTGTCAAAAAACTGAGGGAAAAATCCAGCCAGCCGGGCAGGGGTTTCATTGGTTACCAGGGCGTTTTCTATGCCGCATAGTTCCAGATTACGCAAAAGAGCCCTGGCTCTTGAAGTGCTGATATCATTGGCCACCAGCAGGCCTTTTCCCTGGAGCCGGGCACCCAGCTCTGTTGCTTTGCCGCCGGGAGCTGCACATAAATCAAGCACGCAATCTCCCGGCTGCAGAGGCAGGCGGCTGGCAGGAGTCATGGCACTGGGCTCCTGCAAATAGTATAAGCCTCCGCTGTAGTAAGGGTGGCGGGAAGGCTGTGCGCCAGCCTCATAGAAGAAGCCGTTTTTTACCCATGGAACCGGTGTCAGGGGAAAAGGGGAAATTTTTAAAAATTCTTCTGTGCTGATTTTTTTTGTATTTACCCGAAGACCCAACATGGGAGGCGTATGGTAGCTCTCTAAAAAAGAGGGATATTCTTCCCCAAGCATATCCTTCATCCGTGAGAGAAAATCAGAGGGCAAATATTGATTCATAGAACATGTCCTTTCCGTTTGTAATTTTGTACCCTTGTCCAGAGAGGGTATATTCTGCATAGAAAACAGCAGCTATCAGTTATCCGGGTTCAGGCCGTTAGCAAAAATTTGCTCCAGCAGATAGGCCACGGTGGTATTTGGTGCTGCTTTCAAAAACTCTTCCAGCCATTGGGCTGTTTCCATCAGCATTTGGGGAACCTCGCTGCTTCGGCTCCTGCATTTTTGATAAACTTCTTCCATTTCTACCATAAACTTGTGGCCGTGCAAATCCCAGATAAATTGATGGAGACAGGGCAGCTCCAGATAATCTGTAAGAAGGGAAAGCCGTCTGAAGTCCTGGAAGGTCATTTCCTTTTGGCCCAGTATTTTCATTCTGTCTTCTTCGGGACAGATACTGTAGAAGGTGATTTCGTCCAACATTAATTCTCGCTCAAATTGGCTCAATTTTTTTTCCATAGCTTTTTTCTCCTGAAATGAATTTTCAAATACGCTCTGGTATAGATTTATAGGTTTATTATAAAGCTTTCGGCAATGTAAATCTATATCAAACTGTTAAACTGAAGAGAGACATTTCAATTATCGTTTAAATTTATTCATTTCAGCAACAAGCCAAAGGCACATATCTGTATGCTCATCTGTCTTCCGGGAGCAGCCAGGAAAACGTAATTTTTAAAGATTGTACAGGTGTTCGGAGCGGATAACTATAATTCATGAGAAATGAAAGACCATAAAAGGCTGCCGCAAAAACAAAACAAGAATATCTACAGAAACCTTACCAAATTCTCTTTGAAACAATAAAGAAAATCACTGGATTACAATCTGTAAATATTCTTGCGTGTTTTAAATGCGGCAGCCTCTGCTGCTCTGTAATCGAAGCGACGTGATTCGAACACGCGACCTCTGCGTCCCGAACGCAGCGCTCTACCAAACTGAGCCACGCTTCGATGTTTGGTATGTCCAACAGAAATTATTATATAGAAAAGCCCTAAAAATGTCAATAAAAATGTTACAAAAACTAAAAATTTTTCTCGGCAAATTTTGCTCAGTATTTATTCCTGCGAGCACCGACCGAAGTGGAACGCAGACCTGCCGCAAGGGGCTAATACCCCGATGCTTGCATTGCCGCTAGATTGATGCCCCGCATGCTTGCGTCGGGGTATTTGACCCTGCCAGAAATGGTGTGAAGACCTGCTGCAAGGGTTAAATATCCTGTTGCTTACAATGAAACTTTGATTTTTGTTCTAAAAAAAGGGGGAACTCATATATTTTAAGGATTAGATGTGAGAGAGAGGACTTATGGCGGATTATAGAAGATTTATTGCATATGTATACGAATATACCCAGGGAAAAAAGGGGAGCGGAAGAGGATTCATCAAGGTGGAAGCCAGAAACGGCGTGTGCAGAATGAACTTTAAACTGGAAGGGATTTCAGGGCGGAGAGAAGTTCCCACTCAGGTTTACGGTTATGTGAGAGAAAAGGGCATAGCCAAAGGGGTTCTTTTGGGAAGCTGCAATTTAGCCGGACCTGCCGTACAGTTTGATTACGAGATGCCTCAGGACAATCTGGGAAACAGTGGTTATGGGCTTGGAGATTTGAGGGGCCTGGTATTGATGACGGATACAGGTGAAGCCTATGGAAGCGGATGGGAGGAGCAGCCTCTGAGAGTGGAAGATATAGAATTTCCGGAGCCTGTACAGCCAGAGGAAGAGAACAGGAGGAGAGAAAGGGGAGAAGAAAGCCTTCGGGGTGGAGCTCCTGAGGAAAGGTTGGGGGAACGAAGAGAAGAGAGCAGACTGGAAAGACCAAGGGAAGAAAACTTCCGGACCCTAGAAAGAAGGCAGGCCCCAGAAGAATTACCAATAGAAGAAATTTCAGAGCAACCCCAGGAAAGTCCGGCAGAAGCCCCTTCAGCAATGCCCCAGGAAGAGGCTATAGGAGAAGCCATGGAGGAATTCCCGGGAGATTTTACAGGGGAGCCTGGGGATAGAGCTGGTAGAACCGGAGAGGCCTTTGGGGAGGAGACAACGGAAAGTCCTTTAAGCCCAGGGATGGGAGGTACAAGGGGAATAAGAACGAGAACTTTATTGGAAGGAAGAAGAGAGGGAAGCACAGGAATAGCGGGCGAGATGGAGAATGAGTCCGGAAGCGGTATAGGCAAATGGGGAACCGGAAATGAAACCATGGGCAACCGGGAATTCGGAAATGAAGCTATGGGCAATCGGGAAGCTGGGAATGAAACCATGAACAGCTGGAGAAACGGAAATCCTGAGATGGACAGACGAAGAATCGATAATGAAAATATGGATGGCAGGGAAGCTGGAAATGAGGGCATGACCGGTGGGGAGACAAGAGAACAGGGGAACAACAGATGGGAAAACGAAAAGGAGGAAATGAGCAGTCCGGGAAGCGGAACTGGCAATGTGAACCGTCAGGATACCAGAGAAGCTATAGATGAATGGGAAACCAGAAATGAATTTAGGAGCAGTTCGGAATATGGAAACAGGGGAATGGGCAGACAGGAAACCAGGAATGAAAGTATGAGCCGGGAAGAAGCGGATAACCGCCAGGAGGCAGGAGAGATGGCAGGTCAGTCTGCAGCTTTGGCCCAAGAAGAATCTCAGCCTATTTTTGACGGGGGGATTCTGGATTGCAGGAAAATCATGCCCTATGATTTTAGAAGACTAGGTATAAGAGAACAGGGGCTGTTAAACAATCCGTTTTTAAGACACGGGCTGAACCATTACGGGCATCTTCTTTTGGGGAGAAGAGAGGAAGACGGACGTTGGATATTAGGAGTTCCGGGCTGCTATGAAAAGCAGGAGGGAATGATGGCAGGGATGTTTGGCTTCCCTTTTTTCAGAGAATGCAGGACGTCAGGACAAAGCCGTAGGTTTGGATATTGGTATCGGACGATAGATTTGGGAAGAAGACAGGGGAATCCAACTTTTCGAAAATAATGAAATAACGAAAATCCATAAAAAATCCTCCTTTTATTTCTTAAAAATTTCTTGACCTGTTACAGATGGAAGGATATAATATTGTCTGTGATTTGCCCTTTTGAGGCGTATAAAGGCTGATGCAGCAGATATTGCTTAGTTCTATCCATCAGTTCTCCTTTTTCCAAAGCAGTTTTAGTGCTGATGTGAAGATAAATACTAGGAGTGGTATCGAAGCGGTCATAACGAGAACGACTCGAAATCGTTTGTACCTTTGCTGGTACCGTGGGTTCGAATCCCACCCACTCCGCCAAAAACAACGCTCACAAGCGGTTTTGCCGTTTGTGGGCTTTTCTTATGATATAGGAAAGTTCTCACTTTCCTATATCATAAAAAGCGCTTCGCACGGCGATGCGCAC
>CABSEJ010000046.1 GCA_902476765.1 uncultured Blautia sp. | reverse complement strand
AAGCGACCCGCCGCAGGCGGAGAATCCTGTAAAGCAGGATTCTTTTTATTCTTGGTTGTCAGTTGAATTTTCCGTTGTTTTATAGTATATTAAGGACACTGAATAGCCTGAAGCCTTACCTTTCACAGAAAGGGGCGGCCTTGGGCGGAAACAAAAAGGAATCTGTACGACAGGAGAAGCATAGGATATGAAAAAAACAGCGTTAGTGATAATGGCGGCAGGTATCGGAAGCCGCTTCGGAAAAGGAATCAAACAGTTGGCTAAGGTTGGACCGGGAGGAGAAATTATCATGGATTATTCCATCCATGACGCTCTGGAGGCTGGTTTCAATAAGGTGGTATTTATCATCCGCAGGGACATTGAGAAAGAATTCCGGGAAATCATCGGAAACCGTATCGAGAAGATTACGGAGGTAGAGTATGTATTCCAGGACTTAAAGGACCTTCCGGAAGGCTTTACCTGTCCTGCAGAGCGAACTAAACCCTGGGGAACCGGACAGGCGGTTCTGGCTGCAAAAAAGGCAATTTCAGAACCTTTTGTGGTTATCAATGCAGATGACTATTACGGAAAGGAAGCCTTTGTAAAGCTTCATGATTATCTGGTGGAGGAGAGAGAAAATACTGGCAAAATGGACATTTGCATGGCAGGATTTATTCTGGAAAATACCCTCAGCGATAACGGCGGCGTCACCAGAGGAGTTTGTGCCTTAGATGAAAATAAGGACCTGATTGGTATCACAGAAACTTATAATATACAGAAAACTTCTCAGGGACCGGCAGCAGTCGATGAAGAAACAGGAGAGAGAGCATATTTGGATTCCCAGACCCTGGTTTCCATGAATATGTGGGGGCTGACGCCGGAATTTCTCCAGGTTCTGGAGCAGGGCTTTACTGAATTTTTAAAGGGAGTAGAGCCGGGAAATCTGAAGAAGGAATACCTGCTTCCGGCAGTAGTTGACCAGTTGATTCAGGAAGGTAAGGCAAAGGTATCTGTGCTGAAAACCCACGATACCTGGTTTGGGGTTACTTATCAGGAGGACAAGGAAAAAGTTATGGAAGCCTTCCGGGATTTGACGGAAAAAGGCGTATATAAAGAGCAGCTCTTTTCATAATACAGATGACAAATTTCTCAGTTTGTGGTATTTTATTATAGGTAGTAAAAAAGACAAAAAAAGAGAATGATTGTATAAAGAAAAGGAGCTAATTATGGGAAAATATTTTGGAACCGACGGCTTTCGTGGAGAAGCAAATGTGAATCTGACAGTAGAGCATGCCTTTAAGGTAGGCCGTTTCCTGGGCTGGTATTTCGGACAGGAGCATAAGGCCCAGATTGTGATTGGTAAGGATACAAGAAGAAGCAGCTATATGTTTGAGTATTCTCTTGTAGCAGGACTGACAGCCTCCGGGGCAGATGTATACCTTCTCCATGTGACGACAACCCCCAGCGTTTCCTATGTGGTACGCACAGAGAATTTTGACTGTGGTATTATGATTTCCGCAAGCCATAATCCTTTCTATGACAATGGTATTAAGATTATCAACGGAAACGGACAGAAAATGGAGGCTTCTGTGGAAGAGCAGATAGAAGCTTATATTGACGGAAAGATACCGGAGCTGCCCCTGGCTAAGAGAGAGGATATTGGCCGCACCGTGGATTTCTCTGCAGGAAGAAACCGTTATATCGGATATTTGATTTCTATACCAACCCGTGCCTTTAAGAATATGAGAGTAGGTCTGGACTGCGCCAACGGCAGCGCTTCCGCTATTGCAAAAAGTGTGTTTGATGCTTTAGGAGCAAAGACATATGTGATTCATAATGAGCCGGATGGTACCAATATCAACACTAACTGCGGTTCCACCCATATCGGTGAATTGAAGAAATTTGTAATGGAAAACCATCTGGATGTGGGCTTTGCCTATGACGGAGATGCTGACAGGTGTATTGCGGTGGATGATAAGGGACAGGAAGTAAACGGCGATTTGATTATGTATATCTGCGGAAAATATATGCAGGAATGCGGAAAGCTGAACAACAATACTATTGTCACTACGGTTATGTCTAATCTGGGGCTTTATAAGGCCTGCGACAGGGAAGGTATCCGCTATGAGCAGACAGCAGTGGGCGATAAATATGTGTGTGAAAATATGATGGCAAACGGACACTCCATAGGCGGAGAGCAGTCCGGACATATTATTTTTTCCAAACATGCCACCACAGGAGACGGTATACTGACCTCTTTGAAGGTTATGGAAGTTATGATTGAGAAGAAGCTTCCTTTAAGCACCCTTATCAGAGAAGTGAAGATCTATCCTCAGGTGCTGAAGAATGTAAGAGTATATGACAAGAAAGAGGCGAAAGAGAATCCAAAGGTTGTAGAAGCCGTTGAGACGGCGGCCCGGGAGCTGGGAAGCGACGGAAGGATTCTGGTTCGGGAAAGCGGTACAGAGCCTGTGATTCGTGTTATGGTGGAAGCTGCCACGGATGAAATCTGCGAGAAATATGTGGAGCGGGTGATTGATGCTATGCGCTTTGAGAACCTTATCGCCCAGTAAGAAACGGAGATGTACAGGTGAAGAAGGGAATCCTTGTGGCAGCAGGTATTCTGCTGTGTCTGTTGGGAGGCTGCAAAAAGGACAGTCCCACAGCTTATGAGCTTGGCAGAGAGAATTTAGAAAAAGAAAATTACACAGAGGCTATTGAAAACTTCCAGGATGCTGTCCAGGAAGGGGAGAAGGGAGCCGAATCCTGGAGAGGAATCGGCGTTTGCTGGAGCAGTCAGGGCGTGTTTGACAAGGCTCAGGAGGCTTTTGAGACCGCCCTTTCCCTGATTTCCAAGTCAGATAAAGCCATGGACAGGGATTTGCGCCTCTACTTGGCAGATGCTCAGTATCACCAGGGCGACTATGAGGGCTGTATTGAGACCTGTGACCAGCTGTTGAAGGAGTCTAAGGAAAAGGACGGCTATTTTCTCAGAGGCAGCGCCTATCTTCATTTGGGCCAGTACAAACAGGCAGACACAAACTTCGGAAAGGTGATTTCCGGCTCCAGGGATTACCAGGATTATCTGGATGTTTACAGAATCTACCGGGAATGTGATTTAAATGCCGACGGAGTGGAATACCTGGAGGATGCTCTGGAAATCTCTCCCAAGACCGGGGAAGATTATTATAACAGGGGACGGGTGTATTTTTACCTGGCGGAGTATACAAAAGCAGAAAAGGAACTGAAAAAAGCTTTGGATAAGGAATGGGAGGATGCAGGCCCCTACTTGGGAAAGGTATATCTGGCAGCAGGAGATAAAGAAAACGCTGCCCAGCAATATCAGAAATGCTTGGACATAGAGGGGCAGAAGGCAGCAGGCTATAATGGTCTGGCCTATTGCTCCATTTTGGAGGAGGACTATGACAGTGCCCATTCCTATATTGAAAAAGGATTGAAGGAAGAGGATAAGGAGGAGACACAGGTACTTCTTTTTAACCAAATTGTCCTTTATGAGCGACAGGGAGATTTCGCTGCAGCTAAGGAGAAAATGGCCGCTTATCTGGAAGCTTATCCGGGAGATGAAGAGGCTGTCCGGGAGAATTATTTTCTGGAAACCAGATAAAATAATATCAGGGTCAGAAAATTATAAGTTCCATGCTTAGATGACAAAGGGTATTTTTGCAGAACCGGAACCATAGAGACGGCATGCGGGACAGAGGAAAGACCACTGTCCTGCATGCCGTTTTCAGTTAAGTAAAATCATAGAAAAACAGGAGATTTATATGGAATTATACGAATTAAAGGAGGAGACAGAACGGCTTTTGCTGGTGGGAGTTTCTGCCGGGGGAGACGAAGAGGTATACCAGTCCCTGGAGGAACTGGGAGAGCTGGTAAAGACGGCCGGAGCCCAGACTGTGGGAATGATTGTCCAGAACCGGGAGGGAATCCATCCCGGTTATTATGTAGGCACCGGAAAGCTGGAGGGAATCCGGATGGCCATAAGGGCCTGGGATGCTACAGGTATTGTCTGTGACGATGAATTATCCCCCTCCCAGATGAATAATCTGGAGCAGGAGCTGGAGTGCAAGGTCATGGACAGGACTGTGGTGATTTTGGATATTTTTGCCTCCAGAGCAAAGACCAGCGAAGGTAAGATTCAGGTGGAACTGGCCCAGCTCCGGTACCGTGCAGCCCGGCTTACAGGAATGGGAACCTCTCTTTCCAGGCTGGGAGGAGGAATCGGCACCAGAGGTCCGGGAGAGAAAAAGCTGGAGGTAGACAGAAGACGGATAAAGGAAAGGATTTCCCAGCTGAAAAGAGAATTAGAACAGGTAAAACGCCACAGAGAGCTGTTAAGAGAAGGCAGGAAGAAGGATTACATTATGACGGCTGCTATTGTAGGCTACACAAATGCCGGAAAATCCACTCTTTTGAATGCACTTACAAATGCAGGCGTGCTGCAGGAGGACAAGCTTTTTGCCACTCTGGATCCTACCACCAGACTGTTGGAGCTGCCTGACGGGCAAAGGATGTATCTTACAGATACCGTAGGCTTTATCCGCAAGCTTCCTCATCATCTGATAGAAGCCTTTAAAAGTACCCTTGAGGAGGCTAAATATGCGGATATTATCCTTCATGTAGTGGATTCATCCAACCCACAAAGAGAGCAGCAGATGCATGTGGTGTATGAAACGCTGAAGGAATTAGGCGTGGAAAATAAAAGGTTTGTAACTCTGTTTAACAAGCAGGATAAAGCGGAAGGAGAGGAGATTCTCCGGGATTTCCAGGCGGATTATACCTTGAAGATTTCTGCGAAAACAGGACTGGGACTGGATGAATTCCAGAAGGTCATGGAGAGAATTCTTTCAGAAAATCAGATTTATGTGGAACGGATTTACGGCTATCAGGAGGCAGGAAAGATTCAATTCATACGGAAATACGGACAGCTTCTGGAAGAAGAATATACCCCGGAGGGAATCCAGATAAAGGCCCGGGTTCCCGGAAATATATACGGAAAAATTTAAACCTGAGTAAAGAAAACCCGATGAGGGGTGCGAATCTCATCGGGTTTTACTTATATCAAAATTTAGAGCTTGGCTTTTTTATTTCTGGTTTTTCTCAACCTCATACATTTTCATAGCACGAACCTTTAAAGGAAGACCAAACAGCGTGATAAATCCGTCTGCGTCATGGTGGTCGTACAAGTCACCGGTTGTGAAGGATGCCAGGGATTCATTGTACAGGCTGTATGGAGATGTAGTGCCTGCTTTGATGATATTTCCTTTGTATAATTTCAGCTTTACTTCTCCGGTTACATATTTCTGGGTGGATTCCACGAATGCCTGGATTGCCTCACGAAGTGGTGTAAACCATTTTCCTTCATATACAACCTGGGCAAATTGGCTGCCCAGCTTTTTCTTTGTTTCCATGGTATCACGGTCTAAAATCAGCTCCTCTAACTGGTCGTGAGCTTCCATCAGAATGGTTCCTCCCGGAGTTTCATATACGCCTCTGGATTTCATTCCAACTACACGGTTTTCTACAATATCAATGATACCGATACCGTTTTCACCGCCTAATTTATTTAACTCTGCGATGATTTCAGAAACCTTCATTTCCTTGCCGTTTAAGGTTTTGGGAACACCGGCCTCAAAGGTCATGGTGATTTCTGTTACTTTGTCAGGAGCCTTCTGAGGGGTTACGCCCAGCACCAGCAGGTCGTCATAATTAGGTTCCTGAGCCGGGTCTTCCAGCTCCAGACCTTCATGGCTGATATGCCACAAGTTCCGGTCACGGCTGTAGCTGTGGCTGGCGTCAAAAGGAAGGTCAATGCCGTGTGCCTTGCAGTATGCGATTTCATCTTCACGGGACTGCATGGTCCACACATCAGTCATACGCCATGGTGCGATAATCTTTAAATCCGGAGCCAATGCCTTGATGCCCAGCTCAAAACGAATCTGGTCATTTCCTTTACCGGTAGCACCGTGACAGATGGCGGAGGCTCCTTCTTTTCTTGCAATCTCCACTAATTGCGATTCCCGGACGGGCCATAGAGGTTCCCAGCAGGTATTTATGCTCGTAAACAGCTCCTGCCTGTACACAGGGCATGATATATTCGTCGCAGAATTCATCGATAATGTTTTCGATATACAGCTTGGAAGCTCCGGAGAGGCGGGCTCTTTCATCTAAGCCTTCCAGCTCTGCGCCCTGACCGCAGTCGATACAGCAGCAGATAACTTCATAATCAAAATTTTCCTTTAACCAGGGAATCAGGGCGGTAGTGTCTAAACCACCGGAATATGCTAAAATAACTTTTTCTTTCATCATAGAAATCCTCATTTCTTTCTTTTGCTATTGGTACTATACAACATTTATTATAATTATGCAATAGTAAAATGAAAAAAATTAAAAATAATCTTTAGCAAAGAAACTTTGAATATAAAGATTTCCTATTATAAATGTAGATTTAAACTGTGGAAAGGACTGGATTTAAAAGGGAAAAAGATAAAATAATCCTTGCATATAGAAAAGGTTGGATGTATAATTATTCAAAAATTGGAATAAAATATGCATAGAGATGCTTATGGAGAAAAGACATTACCGTGCAGGAAAGATAAGACTTGCAGGAGAGAGTGGGCAGGAGTATGATGGACAGAGAAGCGAGCGGCCTGCTCTGCCCCAAAGAGGCTAAGGAGCTGCAGGCGGGAGCCGGGGCTGACTGCCCGGTGAAAATGAAAAGAACAAGTGAGGAAATGGACATGATTAAAGCGGGAATTATCGGAGCTACAGGTTATGCGGGAGGAGAGCTGGTGCGGCTTCTTCTGGGACATAAGAATGCAGAAATAAAATGGTACGGCTCCAGAAGCTATATTGACAAGAAATACGCAGAAGTTTACCAGAATATGTTTGAGCTGGTGGAGGATACCTGTCTGGATGACAACATGGAGGAGTTAGCTAAGCAGGTGGATGTGATTTTCACTGCTACTCCTCAGGGGCTTTGTGCTTCTATGGTAAACGAAGACATATTATCTAAAGTGAAGATTATTGATTTGAGCGCTGATTTCCGTCTGAAGGATGTGAAGGTCTATGAGCAGTGGTATAAGCTTACGCACAAGGCTCCCCAGTTTCTTCCTGAGGCTGTTTACGGCCTTTGCGAAATTAACCGGGAGGAAGTAAAAAAGGCCCGTCTTGTGGCCAATCCAGGCTGTTATACTACCTGCAGTATTCTTACCTGCTATCCGCTGGTAAAGGAAGGGCTTATTAACCCCGATACCCTGATTATCGATGCTAAATCCGGTACTTCAGGGGCCGGACGGGGAGCTAAGGTGGATAATCTGTTCTGTGAGGTCAATGAAAATATGAAGGCCTATGGCGTTGCCACTCACAGACATACTCCTGAGATAGAGGAGCAGCTGGGATATGCGGCAGGCAGACCATTGACGCTGAGCTTTACTCCACATCTGGTACCCATGAACCGGGGAATTCTGGCTACGGCTTATGCCACCCTTACAGAGCAGGTTTCTTACCAGGAAGTGAAAGCGGTTTACGACAAATATTATAAAGAGGAAAAATTTATCCGGGTGTTGGAAAAAGATATGTACCCCCAGACAAAATGGGTGGAAGGCAGCAATTATGTGGATATTAACTTTAAAATCGATACGAGAACCAACCGGATTATCATGATGGGAGCTATAGACAACCTGGTAAAAGGCGCAGCAGGCCAGGCAGTACAGAACATGAATCTGATGTTCGGAGAGGATGAAGCAGAAGGACTGAGACTGGTTCCCATGTTCCCGTAATGAGCCTCAATGTGGGATACAGAAAGCAATAATGAGGGTTTGAAAAAGAATCCGGATAGAGAAAAATATTGAAATCCGGAAGAATAGGATAAACAGAAAGGCGGACAGATGATGAAAGTAATAGATGGCGGCGTGACGGCTGCTCAGGGGTTTCTGGCAGCAGGAATGGCAGCAGGAATCAAAAAAGGAAATACCAAGGACATGGCTATGATTTACAGTGAGAAGCCCTGTGTTTGTGCGGGAACCTTTACGACCAATGTGGTGAAAGCAGCTCCTGTAAAATGGGACCAGAAGGTGGTAAAAGAGTCTCCTTGGGCTCAGGCTGTTGTGTGCAACAGCGGTATTGCAAATGCATGTACCGGACAGGAAGGATATGGCTACTGCGAAAAAACAGCCAGGGCAGCAGGGGAAGCATTGGGGATTCCCATGGAAAGCGTATTGGTAGCCTCTACGGGCGTTATCGGAATGCAGCTTCCCATAGATACATTGGAAGCCGGGGTAAAGAAGCTGACCCCTCTGCTTTCTTCTGGAAGAGAAGCTGCCGTTTTGGCGGCAGAGTCTATCATGACTACAGATACCGTAAAAAAGGAGGCGGCAGTGGAGCTGGAGCTGTCAGGCAAGAAAGTTACTATTGGCGGTATGTGTAAAGGCTCTGGTATGATTCATCCCAATATGTGCACCATGTTGTCCTTTATTACTACGGATGTGGATATTGATAAGGAGCTTTTGGCCCAGGCCCTAAGGGAGAGCGTGGAGGATTCCTATAACATGATTTCTGTGGACGGAGACACCTCTACCAATGATACGGTACTGGTAATGGCCAATAAAATGGCGGGAAATTCTGCTATCACAGAAAAGAATCAGGATTACCAGGCGTTCAAAGAGGCTCTTCATTATGTGAACACCAGCCTGGCTAAGCAGATTGCAGGAGACGGCGAGGGCGCCACAGCTCTTTTTGAGGTTACGGTAACAGGAGCTGCCAGCAAGAAGGAGGCAGCCATTTTGGCTAAGTCGGTGATTACTTCCAACCTGACAAAGGCGGCTATTTTCGGCCATGACGCCAATTGGGGCAGAATCCTGTGCGCCATGGGATATTCCGGGGTTTCCTTTGACCCGGAAAAAGTGGATTTAAGCTTTAAGAGCCAGGCAGGAGAAATTGCTATCATGAAAGACGGGGTTGGAGTGGATTTCTCTGAAGAAGAGGCGACCAAAATTCTCTCTGAGAAAAAGGTAACGGTTCTGGCTGATATAAAGGTAGGAGAAGAAAGCGCCACGGCCTGGGGCTGTGATTTGACCTACGATTATGTAAAAATAAATGCAGATTACCGGTCCTGACGGATTGGGGTTTTGAAAGTGATAACAGGGAAGGAGTAGAGAAAATGGTAAAGCAGAAATACCTGGATAAAGCAGAGGTACTTATTGAGGCGCTGCCTTATATCCAGCGGTTTAACCGGAAAGTTATTGTGGTAAAATACGGCGGAAGCGCCATGGTAGATGAGCAGCTGAAAAAGAATGTGATTCAGGATGTGGTACTTTTAAAGCTGGTTGGGTTTAAGCCCATTATTGTTCATGGGGGCGGAAAGGAAATCAGCAAATGGGTCAGCAAAGTGGGAAAGGAGCCTAAATTTATTAACGGCCTTCGGGTTACGGATGAGGAAACCATGGAGCTGGCGGAGATGGTTCTGGGAAAGGTAAACAAAGAGCTGGTATCCCTGGTAGAGTCTCTGGGAGTGAGAGCCGTAGGCGTCAGCGGCAAGGACGGAGGACTTCTGAAGGTGGAAAAGAAATATTCTGACGGTCAGGATATTGGATTTGTAGGCAACATTACAGATGTGAATCCGAAAGTTTTAGCTGACCTGCTGGAAAAGGATTTTCTTCCCATTGTGTGTCCTGTGGGCATGGACGAAAATTTCCAGACCTATAATATTAACGCAGACGATGCAGCCTGTGCTATTGCCAAGGCTATGCATGCAGAAAAGCTGGCCTTCCTGACGGATATTGAAGGGGTATACCGGGACCCTAAAGACCCGGACAGCTTGATTTCCAAGCTTTTTGTAAAGGACGTGAAGGAGCTGATGGGCAGCGGAAACGTGGGAGGCGGCATGATTCCCAAGCTGCAAAACTGCGTGGATGCCATTGAGGAAGGCGTTTCCAGAGTACATATTCTGGATGGCAGGATTAAACACTGCCTGCTTCTGGAAATCTTTACAGATAAGGGTATCGGAACAGCTATTTTAAGAAAGGAAGGAATGCAGCATTATGATGTGCAGTAAGGAATATATAGAGCAGACGGAGCAATCAGTGCTTCATACCTATAACCGTTTTCCTCTGGTTTTGGAGCGGGGGGAAGGAACCCATTTATATGATGTGGAGGGAAAGGAATATCTGGATTTCGGAGCCGGTATTGCTGTGTTCGCTTTAGGTTATAAAAACGAAGCGTATAACCAGGCGTTGAAGGAACAGATTGATAAGCTTATCCATACTTCTAATCTCTTTTATAATGTTCCTCTGGCCTATGCATCCCAGAAGCTTTGCAAGGCCTCAGGTCTGGATAAGGTGTTCTTTACCAACAGTGGTACCGAGGCTATTGAGGGAGCCATAAAAGCGGCCAGAAAGTATGCCTGGCTAAAGGATAAATCAACGGACCACGAAATCATTGCCATGAAAAACTCCTTCCACGGAAGAAGTCTGGGGGCCTTGTCTGTTACGGGAAATACCCATTACCAGGAGCCTTTTAAACCTTTGATTGGAGGCATCCGTTTTGCTGATTTTAATGATTTGGAAAGCGTAAAAAGCCAGGTGACAGAAAAAACCTGCGCCATTATTTTGGAAACCGTGCAGGGAGAAGGGGGGATTTATCCTGCTGACCCGGAGTTCTTAAAGGGCGTGAGGAAGCTTTGCGATGAGCAGGATATTCTGCTGATTTTAGATGAAATCCAATGTGGAATGGGACGTACAGGAACCATGTTTGCTTACCAGGATTACGGAGTAATGCCTGACATAATGACCAGTGCCAAGGCCCTTGGCTGCGGTGTTCCGGTAGGGGCTTTTGTGTTAAATGAAAAAGCAGCGCAAGGCTCTCTGGTTCCCGGTGACCATGGAACTACTTACGGAGGAAATCCTTTTGCCTGCGCTGCGGTGTGCAAGGTGTTTTCCCTGTTTGAAGAGGAGAAAATCCTGGACCATGTAAAAGAAATAGCCCCATATCTGGAGGAAAAACTGGACAGTTTTGTGGAAAAGTATGATTTTATAACAGCCCGCCGTGGAAAAGGTCTGATGCAGGGCCTGGTAGTAGAAGGGAGACCTGTGGGAGAAATTATCAACAAAGCCCTGGAAGAAGGTCTGATTATCATTTCCGCAGGAACTAATGTGCTGCGTTTTGTGCCCCCTCTTATAATTTCAAAAGAGGATGTGGATGAGATGGCTGAAAAATTACAACGGGCTTTTTCTGTATAAACTGATATATCCGCCGGTGGGATTTCTTCCTGCCCTGTGCATAAAAAGACCGTTTCAGGGGATGCTATTTCCCAAGAACAGAGGTGGAAGGCCTTGTGTCAAATGGGAGGTAGAAAGCCATGTGGGGAATTTTGACGGCATTGGTATCCGGCGTATTGATGAGTGTACAGGGGGTTTTTAATACGGAAGTAACCAAGCAGACCAGCCTGTGGGTATCCACGGGCTGGGTGCAGTTTTCCGCTCTTTTGGTATGTGTGGCGGCCTGGTTTTTTACTGGCAGAGACAGAATCGGGGAACTGGCCCAGGTAGACCACAAATACCTGCTTTTAGGGGGAGTCATCGGAGCCTTTATCACGGTGACGGTAATCCGCAGTATGTCGGCCCTGGGACCGGCCAGAGCGGCTATGCTGATTGTTGTGGCCCAATTAGCTGCTGCCTATATCATCGAGCTGCTGGGTATGTTCGGAGTAGAAAAGGCAGCTTTTGAGTGGAGAAAGCTAATTGGAATGGCCGTGGCCATTGCAGGCATTATCCTGTTTAAATGGGAATAAGGCAAACTATACAAAAACAGCCGGAAAATCAGGGCTGTTTTTTGTATTGTCATTTTCGGAAACGGGTGTTATACTGGCACTATCTTGATTAGATTCTATTTTATAACTATTTTTATCATTTTGGCAGGTCTGCCGGAGATTCCAGAAACAGAATGAAGAAAAAGAGCGAAAAAGGAAAAGCAGCGCAAACTGTGAATCTGGGCTGTGTGGCTGAATAGTCAGGTTTTTTAGGAGAACTTGGATTTAGATATTGTAAAGAAGGTGCAAATTCGTTACAATAGATACAGTCATATGCACCGGAATTTTTTGTCTCTCTGAAAGAGAAAGGGTGTGTAGGATGTGTAAAAAAAGAAAATGGATACTGTTCCTTGCGGTGCTGGGTGCCGGTTTTTTTCTTTCTGCCTGCGGGGAGAAGGAGGAAGGCATTAGGATTTCTTCCCGGACAGAGATAGACGGAAGCAATGAGGAAGATTCCCTGAAAGTGCAGGAGAAGCTTCAGGCGGATTCTCAGGCAGAGGGGGAAGCTCAGGAAGGGGATGCAGGGATGCCTGAAGATGCACTGGAGGAGTCTACGGGACAGGCAGAAAAGCAGCAGGAAAAAATCTGGGTGGATGTGGAAGGCGCAGTGAAGACTCCCGGTGTGTATGAGCTGGATAAGTCTTCCAGGGTTTTTGAGGCTGTGGAGGCTGCCGGCGGGTTTACCGAGGAGGCGGATACTGCCTGGCTGAACCAGGCTGCGGTAGTGACAGACGGCCAGAAGATTCAGGTTTATACCAGAGAGGAAACGAAAGAAATGGAAGAGCAGGGCAGAGAACCTGTTTCCAGGTCAGATGTTTTGGAAGAACAGAAAGAGGGAAAGATAAATCTGAATCGGGCTTCTCTGGAGGAGCTGCAGGAAATTCCCGGTATCGGGGAGGTGAGGGCTCAGGCCATTGTGGATTACAGAGAGGAAGCAGGTGCATTTGGGAGTATAGAGGAAATTCAGCAGGTTCCGGGGATTAAGGGAAAGACCTTTGAGAAAATAGAAGAGTATATTACGGTAGAATAGGAGAAAACAGATGAGCAGAAGAGTATTGGTAGTGGATGATGAAAAATTGATTGTAAAGGGAATCCGTTTCAGCCTGCAGCAGGACGGCATGGAGGTAGACTGCGCTTACGATGGCGAGGAAGCTCTGGAAATGGCGAAAACCAAAGAGTACGATATGATTCTCCTGGATATAATGCTTCCAAAGATGACAGGCTTGGAGGTCTGCCAGCAGATTCGAGATTTTTCTGATGTGCCAATTATCATGCTTACGGCCAAGGGAGAGGATATGGACAAGATTCTGGGCCTGGAGTACGGCGCAGACGACTATATTACAAAACCCTTTAATATTCTGGAGGTAAAAGCCAGAATCAAGGCAATCATGCGCAGAGCCAGCAAAGAAGAAAAGAAGGAAAGCCTGGAGAAAATCCTGGTAAGCGGAGAGCTGAAGCTGGATTTAGAAGGCAGAAGAGTCTTTATCGCAGACCGGGAAATCAACCTGACGGCCAAAGAATTTGACCTTCTGGAGCTCTTGGCAAAAAATCCAAACAAGGTTTACAGCAGAGAGAATCTGCTGAACCTGGTGTGGGGTTATGATTACCCGGGAGATGTGCGTACCGTGGACGTGCATATCCGCCGCTTGAGAGAAAAGATTGAGACCGTGCCCAGCGACCCCAAATATGTGCATACCAAATGGGGAATCGGATATTATTTTCAAGGATAGAGAAAGCTTCAGGAGCCGCCGCACAGGACAGGAAAAGCTGTTTGGTACGGCTGCTCCCCTTTTCTTTTAAGGGTATGAGAGAGGATAGAAATCATGAGAGTAAAACCTAAACTGTCATTTTTTAAAAGTCTCAGATTCCGCATTATGATTCTTTTTATGCTCATAGGTATTATTCCCGGCTTTATTGTAAAAGGCTTTATGGTCAGTACATATGAGAGCCGTTCTGTGGCGCTGAGAAAAATTAACGTGAAGAATCAATGTGATATACTGGGCAAACAATTGATGAAAGATGCTTATCTCCAGAATCAGGATTCCCAGGTTATAAACGGAGAATTGTCTATTATTTCTTCGGTATATAACGGACGAATCCTGATTATCAACCGCAACGGAAAGATTGTGAAGGATACTTACGACATTGACGAGAGAAAGTACGCTCTGTCGGAGGAGGTAATCAAATGTTTCGAAGGAGAAGATACCAGCTATTACGATGAAGAGAATGCATTCATAGAGCAGACCATTCCCCTCATTGACCCTGAAAACCAGCAGATAGAGGGGGTTATGCTGGTCAGCACCTCTACCGGGGAAATCCAGGACAGTATGGATATTCTGGAGCACAGGGGAAACCTGATGATGCTGATTATCAGTATTCTGGTTATGGTTATCAGTTTTGTGGTTTCCAAGATTTTGGTAAATCCTTTCTCCAGGGTCAGCAAAGCCATTGAGGAATTAACAGACGGCTATCTGGATGAGGAAATTTCTGTAACTGATTATACGGAAACGGAAATGATTACCAATGTATTCAATAAGCTGCTGAAGCGGATGAAGGTGTTAGACGATTCCCGCCAGGAATTTGTGGCCAATGTATCCCATGAACTGAAGACTCCTATGACCTCCATTAAGGTTCTGGCAGATTCTCTGGCAGGTCAGGAAAATGTTCCGGCGGAATTGTATCAGGAATTTATGCAGGATATTACCGTGGAGATTGACCGGGAAAATAAGATTATCACAGACCTGCTGTCTCTGGTAAAAATGGACAAGAAAGCTTCGGATTTAAATATTCAGAAAGTAAATGTAAATGAAATGCTGGAAAGTATTTTAAAGAGGCTGAAGCCCATTGCAGACAAGAAGAAAGTAGAGCTTGTGCTGGAGAGTTACCGGCCGGTGGTGGCTGAGGTGGACGAAGTAAAGCTGAGTCTTGCCTTTTCTAATCTGGTGGAAAACGGCATTAAATACAACGTGGAGGACGGATGGGTTCATGTAACGTTGAATGCGGACCACAAATATTTTTATGTAACAGTGGCAGATTCGGGTATCGGAATTCCTGAGGAGTCTATTGATAAAATTTTCGAGCGTTTCTACCGGGTGGATAAGTCCCATTCCAGAGAAATCGGCGGTACAGGACTTGGGCTGGCCATTACCAGAAATGCTATTGTCATGCACAGAGGCGCTATTAAAGTAAAAAGTGAGGAACACAAGGGAACAGCCTTTTCCGTACGGATTCCTTTGAATTTTATTGCATAGGAGGTGGCAGAGTGAAGCTTATTAAAAAAGCCGGAATTTTTCTTCTGCTTTTCTGCCTTACAGCCAGCCTTTGGGGCTGCAGGAACCAGGAGGAAAAGACAGAAAGAGTAGAGTATCATATGTATTATCTGGCCCTGTCGGAAACTTCCCTGGAAACCAGAGAGTATATCCCCAGTGAGCGGACAACCCAGGCCATGGTAGATGAGATTTTCCAGCTGCTGAAGGAAGAGTCGGATTCAGAAGAATACCTGAGACTGCTTCCGGAAAATGTTTTACTGAAAAGCTATGTTTATGAGGGACAGACTTTGACCCTGAACTTTGACGAGGAATATAAGAAGATGAAAAATACCAGGGAAATCCTGGTGCGGGCAGGGATTGTAAAGGCTTTTACCCAAATTCCGGGAGTTACCTATGTGGAATTCCAGGAAAACGGTCAGCCTATGACAGATTCTGACGGCAATGAAATAGGGCGTATGGACAGGGAAACCTTTGTGGAGAATGAAGGAAAAAATATCAATTCCTATCTGTTTGCGGATTTAAATCTGTATTTTGCCAATGAAAACGGAGATAAGCTGGTGAAAGAGACAAGACATGTGCCGTACAGCAGTAATGTACCCCTGGAAAAAGTAGTGGTAGAGAAGCTTTTGGAAGGGCCGAAAACCGCAGAGTTTACGGCGACTCTTTCTCCCAATACAAAAATATTAGGCGTATCTATTGTAGAAGGGATTTGTTATGTAAACCTTGACAAAAGCTTTCTGACAGAGTCTATGAGTGTTCGCCAGGAGCTCCCTATATATTCTATTGTAAATTCTCTTACGGATGCCTGTCAGATACATGGTGTTCAGATTTCTGTAGACGGAGAAACTAAAGTTACTTTCCGGGAAAGCATGAAACTGGATATGGTATATCAGGCAGACTATTCTCTTCTGGAGGAGGAAACGGATGATTAAAAGACCGCTGTGTGCTGCCGCCCTTTTTTGGGCGGCGCTCCTGTGGCTTTTATCCGGAACAGGGCTTTCTTTTTTCAGCTGCCGGCCTCCCCAGCTTGGGGCTGATGTGGAAGAGACGGAAGTTCTTGTCACAGGAGTTCTTTATAAACAGGACCATTACGACGACATTTCTTATTTTTATCTGAAAAATGCAAATCTGCATTTTGATTCTGAAATTTATCCCATTGATAATGTAAAACTTACTTTAAGCCAGGAAGATTTAAAGGACAGTCCTTTCCCGGGAGATGTTATGGCCGCCAGAGGAGAGCTGCAGCAGATTCCCCTGCCGGGAAATCCCGGCCAGTTTAATTCAAGAAGTTATTATTATGCCAGAAAAGTGAAATGGTACCAAAAAGGGTCAGAGGGCTGGGTAGAGGAAAAAGGAAAAGAGCCTGTGCTGGCTTTTCAGGGCCGGATAAAAGAAACATTGGAAAAAGGAATAGAAAATGCTTTTGGAGAGGAGAAGGGTGCTATCGTAAAAGCCATGGTTGTAGGGGAAAAAAAGGATTTGGCTGAGGAAGACCGGCTGCTGTACCAAATGCTGGGAATTTCCCATATACTTGCCATTTCCGGACTTCATCTCTCTGTACTGGGCTGGGGTCTTTACAGGTTTTTAGGAAAGCTGAGACTGCCCATAAAAGCCAGGTTCCTCTGTGCTCTGGCCGCTATGTTTTTTTACGGAGGCCTGACCGGAGGCGGAGCTGCTGTTATGCGGGCAGTCGTGATGTTTGGAGCAGGGGCAGGAGCCCTGGCAGCGAAGCGTACCTATGATTTTCTTTCTGCAGTGTCTCTGGCTGCCATATTGTTGTTGGCGGAAAGCCCCCTGTATCTTTACGACAGCAGCTTTCTTTTGTCCTTCGGAGCTATTCTGGGCCTGGCTCTGGTGGCTCCGGCCTTGAACCCTTCGGAAAAGACAGATGACAGCTCCAGGCAAAAGAACATGGCAAAAAGTCTGTGGAAAAAGTTGATAGAGGGAATCCGGGGCGGTCTGTTGTCGGGGATTTCTGTTTGGGCGGTTCTTTTGCCTATAACTATGTATTTCTTTTATGAAATCCCGGTGCTGGGACTTTTGACAAATCTGGCAGTGCTGCCTACGGCAGGCCTGCTGCTGACGTCAGGATTTCTGGCGGGAGTCGGAGGGATTTTTCTTCCTGCTTTGACAGTTTGGAGTCTGGCTCTGCCGGCAAGACTTATCCTGGAGATGTACGAGACTATGGGAAAAGCTGTTGAGCGGCTGCCCTTTTCTCTCTTTATCACCGGGCAGCCCAGACTGTGGCAGTGTATCTTATATTATGTGTTTTTAGGCTTAGCTTTGCTTCTGAGAAAAAAGATTGGGAAAAGGAAAATTTGGATTTTGCCTGTGCTGGGCGCAGGAATCTTTTTCTTATTTTTTTCACCTGACAGAGGAAAATTGCAGGCAGCTTTTTTAGATGTAGGGCAGGGAGACTGTGCCTGTGTTTGGGAAAGGGGAAATTTGTGCTATCTTATAGACGGAGGCAGCAGCACCGTACATGAGGTAGGAAAGTACAGGATATTACCTTTTCTGAAAGCCATGGGAATCCGGGAAGTAGACGGGATTTTCCTGTCCCATATGGACCAGGACCACACCAACGGCATTGTCCGGCTTTTGGAGATGATAGAAAAGAGAGAAACTGTCTTAAAGGTCCGGCGCTTGTTTTTATCCCGCAGCAAAGAGACAGAGGAGGAGGTACAACAGATAGCAAATCTGGGAAAGAAGGCGGGCTGTCAGGTGATTTTCATAGAAAAAGGCAGCACAATTAAGGCAGAGGGGATGGAAATCATCTGTATGGCTCCGGAAAGAGAAGACCTGGAAAGCAACGCCGGTTCCCAGGTTCTTCATATAAAAGCCGGTGACCTGGACATGCTTTTTACAGGGGACACGGAAGGACAGGGAGAGGAGGAACTGACCGAAACCTTGAGCAGGGAAGGACAGACATATGAGATTTTGAAGGTGGCTCATCACGGCTCTAAGAATTCTACATCAATGAAATTTCTGGATGCAGCAGGGCCTTCTGCTGCGGTGATTTCCTGTGGACAGAATAATTTCTATGGACATCCCCATAAGGAGCTGTTGCAGAGACTGGAAGATAAAGGAATACCTGTCTTTTCCACAAAAGATGGAGGAGCGGTACTTTTGCGCTGGGACGGAGAAAATGCATACATGTCTTTTCACTGCAAAGAAATCATGGTAAAATAGCAGGGCAGGGCTGCTTGCTGCCTGCAGAAAAGCAGAGACGGATGGGAGGGACCTATGAAAAGTTTACAGGAAGATATAAAAAACCAGGATTTTAAAGGGGTCTACCTGTTTTTCGGAGAAGAGGATTATTTAAAACAACAGTATAAAGATAGAATGAAAAAGGCTTTGTGCCCGGAGGATGATACCATGAATTTTTCCCTGTTTCAGGGGAAGAAGACAGAGCCTAAGGCAGTGATAGATTTAGGGGAAACCATGCCTTTTTTTTCGGAGAGAAGGGTGATTTTTTTAGAAGACACTGGTTTCTTCAAAAATCAGTGCCAGGATTTGCCGGAATATATGGCTTCCCTGCCGGAATATCTTTGTATGGTTTTTGTGGAAAGCGAGGTAGACAAAAGAAGCCGGATGTACAAAGCCGTCAAGAAATACGGCAGGGCGGTGGAGTTTGTCAGGCAGGATAGTTCTACGCTGATGCGCTGGGTTCTGGGGATTCTGAAACGGGAAGGGAAAAAGATTACCCAGAGGGATATGGAGCTGTTTTTAGAGAGAACCGGTACAGATATGGGAAACATAGAGAATGAGCTGGAGAAACTTTTAAGCTATACCATGGGCCGGGAGGTAATTACAGCCTCAGACATCAAAGAGGTTTGCACTATGCAGATTACCAACCATATTTTTGATATGCTTCGGGCAGTTACCGAGAAAAAGCAGAAAAAAGCCCTGGATTTGTATTATGATTTGCTGGCTTTAAAGGAGCCTCCTATGAGGATTCTTTTTCTTCTGGCCAGACAGTTTAACCTGATTCTGCAGGTAAAGGAGCTGTCAGGGGAAGGCTATGACCAGAGCGCCACGGCTAAGAGGACAGGGCTGCAGCCCTTTGTGGTCCGCAATTATGTGGCCTATGCCAGAAAATACGGCACCCAGGAGCTGAGAGACATGGTACAGGAGTGTGTGGAATTGGAAACCAAGGTAAAAACCGGACAGATGACAGATGCTCTCAGTGTGGAACTGCTGCTGGTGAAATTTAGTAGCTGAAAAGAAAACCCCCGACTGATGACGGTCAGTCAGGGGTTTTCTATAAGAAAATCCTCAAAGGGATTTTTCGTTCTGTCTATCTGAAATTAAGCAAGTGTGTTTACGGCTTTGGATAAGCGGGAAACTTTTCTTGCAGCGTTGTTCTTGTGGTAAACACCTTTAGACGCTGCTTTGTCGATGGTAGAAATTGCATTCTGCAATGCAGCAACGGCAGCCTCTTTATCCTGA
>CABSEJ010000045.1 GCA_902476765.1 uncultured Blautia sp. | reverse complement strand
AAGAGGAAAATACCCTTTAGGTTTATTTCTATTCCTAAAGGGTATTTAAAAAAATTATTTTCTTCCCGTATCAATTAAATCATAACTCATATCCAAAAAATCCAGTGTTTTACCATCTCCAACAGAGCCATCCAATACTACAGATATCCAATGCTCCTTATTCATGTGGTACCCTGGCCTAATCCCATAGGTTCGTGCAATAAACCCATTTAACTCCGGATTGCATTTCACATTCATAATGTCTACGCTTCCCTCTTCCGGAATTCCTAATTTATTCTTATCTACATTCATAAAAACTGCATACCATTTTCCGTTTTTATGCCGAAGCACCGCTGACTTAGGATCTTTCTTCCAGAGATGCTCCGGTGTTGTTCCATATTGCTCTTTTACATACTGATAAATTGCCTCTTTTGTCAAAAATCTTCCCCCAGTTTACTCTTAGAAATCAAAAAACGAAATACACCATCATTATAGAGAGCCTAATAAACCGTGTCAAGATTTTTGGCGCAAAGGATATTCCCATATTTCCTAAAGTATTTTGTTTTAATTTTCTGATTTTTGATTATAATTTTCACATTTTCAACAATTTTCATTCAAAATCCATTGACTTGTTTTCATTTTTCAATTATAATAAAGATGCTAAATTTTTTAAAGGTTTTTTCATACTTGTTTCATTATTTTCTCCTACTTAAAAACAGTGTTTTTTTAGCAGCGCCCCTAATCGCAGCTGCAACTTGTTATTTTAAGTATGGCCTTTGGTCCCCAAATAGGAACCTCAAAAAAGGAGACTTTTACTTCCTTCTGAAGTCTCCTTTTTTGCTACCCTTTTTGCCAAAAAAATTCAGAGCTATCTGCAAAATCCGAACAATCTCTTCTGCAAATAACCCTGAATTTTTCGGTCGATAGACCTAAATATTAAAAGATAAAAACAAATTATGTTTCTTCATGTTAGCACGATTTATTGTAAAAATCAATAGCTTTATAAAACAATTCGACTTTTTCTTCCCTACGCTTGGTTCTCGTACCGAAGCCTTGAAAAATACCAGACTTTTCCCTGGATATACCTGCAAATATGGTTATCCAATAAATAGCTTTTTTCGCCCAGTTCCGGGTTATCTCTTTTCCAGCCACTCTTTTCCAGGAACTCTTCCATGGAATCATATATTTCAATACAGCCTGCCGCTGCTATGAGCCTGTTATAATCATTCTCTTTTATATGAATATCAAATTCCCTCATGAGAAGGATTTTAAAACCATACCGTACCATGGAATTCTCTTTGATCTGTGACAGATCAATTGTCATCCGCATTCACCTCCCTCCCAGCGAACAAATCTTCTACTCTCGTTACACCCGGCTTGGATTCTGTTTTTTTGCCTGGTTTCTTTTGGGGCTTTGCATCTACAGCGAGCGGTTCTTCACACGCTTCATCCGTACTGGATTTAGGCGGAAGTGAAATAGATGCCTCATTATCCTGCCCCAGATGTGAAAAAGGCTGTTCCTGTGATTTTTCCTTTTCCCATTCTTTGTGCCAGTCTGGTATGTGTTCCAATACTTTTTCCAGCCGGAGCTTCTTTGCATCTTCATGCTCGGTATAGTCCATTTTCTGGAATTTCAACACATTATGTCCTCGGATAATTAAAATCCCCTGGTTTAAGGGATAACGAAGCACCTCATCAGGAAGAAGCAGCTGCCTTTTTCCAAGGGATTTTGACTCTGAATATTCCGGTACATAATCCGTTGCTCGGATGGTATAAAAGTTTTTCCGGACAGAAGCCACCGATACCGTAATCTCTCCTGTCCGGTCACTGTAGTAGGTCGCAGTTGTCATATCATTACACCCAAGGAAGATTGAGAAATCGCATCCTCCAAGGATTTCCTCCCACTGATTGTCTGGGTAACGGTTCTGAAGCTGTGGGATATTCTGAAACAAAATACTCATCCCGATCCTTCTGGATCTGGCTGTAGCAAGCTTCTTTTTGAAGTCCGGGACCACACCGATATTCGGAAATTCATCAAGGATAAAGCTTACAGGAACCGGCAGCACGCGTTCTTCTGTTCGATCCGCCAGACGAACCAGTTTGATAATTAGAAATGAAGTGAAAAGAGTTGCCAGCATATCAAATGTTGAATCCTGATCGGATGTGATACAAAAATATGCACACTTTTCTTTTCCTGGAAGGGAAAGATCAATATCCGTATGACTGGTAATCTGTTGTACCAGTTTATTTTGCAAAATCTGTAACCTGGTTCCAAGTCCAAGCACCGCATTTCCTTTTACCTTTTCTGCTTTTGCAAAGAGCTGATAAGGCCCTTTAGCCGGATGGTTCGTTGGCAATCTTTCAAAAATCGAATCCAGCATATCGACACTTTTATTGAGCAAGAGTTTATATGCTTCAGCAAAGGTTCGCTGTTCTGGTGGATATTCCTCATACACATACAGGCAAAGAGCTTTTAATAAATCCATCTCCACATTATCGTAAAAATGATCAAATTTGTCTGTGGTGTTACGAATGACAACATCACAGAATACATCGATCAGCTCTCCCTCATCAATTTCCGCCAGACAGTTCCAGGCATCTGAATGTGTCAGCTGAATCAGATTTAACTGTTTTACCACATATCCTGACTCCTTCAGATAAGCACATAAATCCTCATAAAGTTCAGACTTTGGATCTGTGATATACATGCTCTCCCCACGGCGTACGCATTGTAATGCCATCACCCTTGCAAATGCTCTGGATTTCATAGAACCTTGGGAGCCGCAAACAGCTATATTCCGGTTCAGCCTGGAATTTACCGGAAGGCTTAGAACCTTACCGGTTCCAAGCTCCCGACCAAATATGATTCCGTTTACGCCGTCCATTGATTTATCTGCTCTTAAGATCTCCGCCTGTTCCTCTTCTTTCATAAAACCAGCGGTTCCATAGGTTCCCTGGTCGGATAATTCAAAGCCACGCTCATCCTGCAATGGATTTTCACTTCCCCGATAAATCACAAGTGCCGTAAGAAAGAAAAGCACCAGAACAGAGAACAGGATCCACATCCTGCCCCCGGTGCTGGTCCATCCTGCAGCCATACAGTGAATAGGGTTTAAGTCAACATTTGCATCTCCAAAAAGAATATATAAAAATCCTCCCAGATATCCTGCCAGCAATACTGCCCCAATCACAACCAGAACCAGTTTCCATTTATCAAATTTTTTAAACATCCTTTTTCCTCTCATTCCCTCTCATTTCTTCTGCCATATTGTATTGATATAGGTTGTCGTAATAGCTGCTCATGGTATTTACCGCATTATACAGGGCTGTTAGAAGAACCGCCCGGATATTCCTGGCTTTTGTAGTATTAGAATCCATACTGAACAACACAAAATCCACATGCTCTTTCGTTAGCTTTGCGAACTGGGCCTTTACCACATTTACTGACTTTTCCTCCCTGTTCACCCGGATTATCTCTGCTGAAGAAGTCATCACATCCACGATCAATCCCAATATTTCCCCTACTCTGTCATCATGTGGATGATCCAATATCAGGTTTTCATACTCAATCTGCCGTTTTATCTGATCTTCCACTTCCCGATATGAAGAGAGGGAGAAATCTTTGTTAAAGTCTTTGTATGTATTCTTTGTATATGTCTCCCCCAAATCGGGGACAGCTGTCACTTTTTTCGGGGATACCCTCTCACTTATATTAGTGACCCCTGTCACTTTTTTCGGTGGGGGCTGTCCCCCAAATGAGTGATAGGGGGTATCTGGTATCCCTATGAATGCATTTTCCAACGTTTCCGGATAGGTTAATTGAATTAATACATCTACATCCAGATTTAGGAACATGACATTGGAGTAAAGTTGCCCTTTGATGTTGACTGTCCGAAATACCCTTGTTACCACTCCTAGCTTTTCCAGTTCAACGATAGCGTTCACCGCATCTCGTTTCGTGATACCAAACTGATCCGCCAACTGCTGATAGTTTCTCTGTAGAATGTCAGCCTGGAATTTCTTTTTGAATCCACACAACTGCCCGGTTGCCTCATCCCGGATTTCCATCGGCCTATACCAGTACACAATATCTGCCAGAATAATGATTGCATTCAGGTTTGGTTTTCCGGTTTCTTTTTTAATTGTGTGATACCAGGTGGACGGAATGACATTTCCCGTAAACTGCAGGCGGCACATCCTGTTTACTGTTTCACTTCCAGTGTCAAATAGATTACTCATAGACACCTCCTGACTTAGACTGTGGGCTTATTCGTCCCTGCCCTTAGTCAGATATTCCATGATTTTATCTGTATTCAGCTCACGAACCCTCACCCCCTCTCCAAAATATGCTCTGAGCACATTCGCCTGGTAATCTAAGCAGATGATTGTTCCTTTCTGCTTCCAGCCAATTTCCTGCTTTATGCGACACAAATGACGCATATCCAATTCATGACAGAAATAGATTAGCTGCATGTCCTTATCAAAGCCCTCGCTTAAGGCGTATTGTTTACGCCTTGGATACTTTACTAATGTTGCTAACAGATTTTTTATCTTCTCCCGTTTCCAGGAAGTTAATAGAAGCTCCATCTGAACCTTTGCGTTATCTGTCCGCGGGATGTAATAATAGTGTTCGTACACATCATCTACCTGATATAGATTTTTGCGAACACCGCCATCACTATTTAAAAGTTCAAGAAGGAAATCCATAGTATTTCCCAAGATAAGCGAATCAGCCTGTCGTAATCCTCCACCAATTAACAGCATACGTTCGGTCCAGGTACGCATTTCCATTTCCATCTTTTGCGCCCATTTCATTCTTTTTGCCATGGTGTTGTAAACGACATAAGCTGTATCCCCGGTAAGTAGCACGCCGCAGGCTCTGGAACCCTTGATTGCTTCTGCGCTCTCTTTGTATTCCAGACTGCCATAATACACTGCTTTTTTCCCACTTTTTTCAAACCCATTTCCAAGATCTGGCTTCTGGCTTTGAAAAATCTCAATACCCATCTTCCAAAGAAAGACCCATACCTCGCTCATCCGATAAAGCCGCAGCCTCTTTTCCGGTTCACTTTTCACATGATTGGTCTGTGCAGATCCAGAAAGAAAAAAGGAAAGGTCATCTTCATACCTCTCCAGAAGATACCTTTTCCCTTTACCCCTTAACACATACCCCTTATATCCGCCTGCATTTCTCACAGAGATATAATTTTCCTTTTTCAGCCTGGTAATAAGAGATGCTGCATAAGATTCTGATTCTACAATTTCTCCTACCAGGCCTGCTGGCAATTCCCCTGATATCGCAATCAGTCTTAACAACACATCCTCCTTTTTCATTTCCACCTCCCACTCAAAATCAATAAGAATCTGTACCCTATATGTTGAATACTTGGGTATCTTTTCTGGATTCTCATATCCCAAAATGCCTTATTTTTCAAACACTTAAATGCCTATTCTATATATCGAATTTTTCTGATCTTAAAGTGCTTCTTTTTCGATATCCAAAAGCTGGCTGTTTTCACGGATCCAACCTGGAAATTTCTTAGCCTCCATCACATATAATAATGTGCCATCTTCCATTCCAAGCCTAGTTGTATGAAAAGTATCCACATAAAAACCACTATCTGACTTCATACAGAAACTGGAAACAATGTCCAGTACATGTTTTTCCTCAATGTTATCGTGATCCCGAACACGTCCTACCAAAGGCAGATTTTTATTATAAACATGCACAAAACAGACAAGGCATTCTTCGAAAAATGGGATTTCCAGCGCCTTTTTTACCCGTTCCAAGCACCAGTTCTGAAGTGCTGTATGCAGTGGCTTGTATAAAAAATCCGTGTAAAAATCTTTTCTATGGGGCACCAGAAGTGGCAATGCCACCTTTAGGATTCCCTCAGAAAATTCCACCTCGATTCCATGAATGGTCACAAGCTCCGCCTTGTAGTTTTCGTATTGAACTGGGTTAACTGTCACTTCTAAGGTAAGCCTTCGAAGCTTATCGGTTAATTTTTCAGATGTTTTTGCGGCTTCCAGGACTAACTCCGTGAAATAATCATATTGAAGTTCCGATTTTAAACGGACACACGAAGTAAGAACATTCCGCGACTCCGCCATATATTGCTCCATCCGCCAGCTTAAAGCCTGAGTCTCATCCAGCTGGTCCTTAATTTTTCCAAACGGCTCAGTACTATTCTTCTGATCCGCCTTGACTATATTGGTAATACTCGACTTCCCCACCTTCTTTCACAACACAATACCCAATCACATCCGCTATGTGAATAGCCGATATATAATCGGGATTTTCGACTACAATAATATGTCCGCAACTGTCAATTTTTTTCCGCGAAAACAGATTGTTTACCACCGTAACTTCCGCCTCTGAAATGTACAAAATATCAAAGATTTCTCCCTCTCCGTAGAATACGATCCGTACCGGATACTCTTCCTTCGAAGCAGGAAAGTGTTCTTCCACTTGTTTCTTTTTCATCACATCAACCAGTACCCAGACAGCCTTCATAGTTCCCAGATCCTTAGCAGCAATTGCTTCCTCACTTGCTGCCACCACTTCCAGTTCTGGATGAATGAAAACCTGCCGCTCTTTTTCCAACGCCTTAAATGCTTTTCCTACAAAATGATCCCTGCCATCTAATGCAAAATAAGCATAAATCTGTGCCTTTTCCAAAACATGGTATTTCTGCACAAGCTCTCTGGTTTCAGCAATGACAGGTCTTTGTTTATTCTCCATTTTTTAATACCTCCAGCCAATCTTTTCAATTATCTCTATGACGCATAAAGGACGTTTTCTTTACGTCATTTATAACAACATTCACATTTTTTGTGATAATACGTCTTATATGTGTCTTTCTATACGTCATGAATGACATTTACCATTTTTTCAAACACGAATGCGTCATATATGCCGTACTCTATACGTTTTCTATACGTCCTTTATGTGTCATTCCGTGTTTCCATAAGCGGATTCCCCATACTTTTGAATCCTGCCTTTTAATTTCTGCAGGTCCTTCCGGTCTGTTGTGATCAGATCCTTTTCTAACTGACTTGCTTTAAACTCAACAACCAGGTTATTGCTATTTGTTGAAATAAGTCCACAACCTCTCTCAAAGTGAACAATAGAATTAAACTCCGCTTCTGATAAATCCAGTTCCTTTTGTATCAGTTCTGCCTCTGCCACTTCCAGGTTTAAAATGATTTTGGTCTTGGCGTTGCTTAAAATACCTCTTCCGATCTTACCTCCATTTAACTCATAATAATCTACAAGATCCTGCGAGGCACTGATTGCCGCCCCGCCATAAGCACGAATGGTTTTATAGATTTCCTGGATGTAGTCAGCTGCAAGTTCATTAGATGACAACAGCTTCCAGGCTTCATCAATAAAGATTGCTTTTTCCCTGGTTCGGTCCTCTTTCGTCCGTGACCATACATAGTCCAGAGCCACAAACATCCCAATCAACAGATCTCCCGATAATTCAGAAATATCCAGCACCACATATTTATTATTCAGATCCACATTGGTCTGCTGGTTAAAGCTGGCTGCAGAACCGTTTACCAGACGTTTTAAGATATTCGCAAGCCGCTTACACTCTTCTTTTCGAAGAAGAACTTCATGTAAATCACCCAGGATTGGCATTTTTCTATAACAGCCCGGTTTTATCGGATCAAACAGGCTCTGGTTATCATGGGTAATTCCTTTTTCCTGATAACAGATTACCATAGCTTCATCCAGGAGCTGCTTTTCCTCATGCGTCATATCTGGCACCAGAAGACTGAAAAAGATATGCAGGCTTTGAATCTTCACGGCAAGTTCCGATCTTTCCGAAACATATCCATCCAACAGCTCGCTGGTTACTTTATCTGACTGCCTGATTTCCATAACATTGATACAGTTGGAGGAGGCTGGCGAAATCTGAATAAACGTTCCTCCAATATTATTGCAGGCCCTGGCAAATTCATGCCCTTTATCCGGGGCAATGATAAATACCTGGATATTTTTCCGACGCATGCGGAGTGCCATGAGCTGCATGGTAAAGGTTTTCCCGGATCCAGAGGTGCCAAATATAACTATATTGGCATTCTTATAAACAGCTGTATTAAATATATCTACCAGAACAAGAGAACTGTTTGCCTTATTTACCCCCATCAGAATACCATCTTTATCCGACATCTCATAGGCGGTAAAAGGATAACAGGCTGCAGCTCCTGATGTTAATACATTTCGTTTTGACCTTTCATAAATTCTTTTATCCAGACATAACAGGGGAAGAGAGGACAAAAATCCCTGCTCTTCTCCAAACAGACACCTGGATACGCCAATGTCCTGCGAATTTAACAGCTTTATCATCTCTTTTGAGCGCCATTCTACCTCCCTCGCACTGTGTCCTGTTACAGTTATCAGCGTACTCATATAGTAAAATTCTTCACTTCCAGAGAGTCCACGTTTCAAGTAATAACCTGCCTGAATGGATTCACTTAAGCTATCAAAATCACTGTTGGAATCAAAGGTATCTTTTATTTTGGAGCGGTTCAAACGAATCCGCCGCCCTATCCGCTCCATGCTTTTATTTTTATCCTGACGAAAGAAAAATAGATCTATATCAATCCCTTCACCAGCATTGATAAGAAGAGAAAGCCATCCAGCCGGCACCCTGGAACGGTATCTGCCAGATGGGATATAGAGGTAGGCATGATACACGCCATCCACAATCACATATTTATAGCTTTTAAAATTTATAGAATCTGGTGCGATCAGCTCTGTTACTGGAATTTTTGCCACACTTTCTTTCCCATTTTCCAGGATATAATGTTTTCGGACTTTTTCAATGCGCTCATCAAGCGTTGCCTTCAAGCTGGTATCCCGGTTTAAGAGCTGGTAAAACACTTCCACACAAAACCGAGTTTCATTTTTATGCTCCAGAACTACGTTTCCGCACATAGCAAGGTATTTTTTCGCTGTCTGTACCGCCGATTGCAAGTATAAAAACATATCTCTTTCATTTACGGATTTGGTTCCGCTTAATGGATATTCAAAAATGAGAAAGAAACGCCGTGTAATGGCTTCCCTGGTTCCCAGTTGTGTCAGGAGCTTTGCATAATCTTCCTGTAAAGTCCGACACCGTTCATCTGTTTCCTGTTCTGCTTCTCTTCGTATCTTCTCTATGTAATCCTTGATATCCGCCTTTTTGGATAAAATCTTGAACTGTAAATTGGGCGGTGCAATTTTCAAATAGGACGCAAAAGAATATATAATGTTTCTTTTTTCAGATGCAGAACGTAATAGGAAATTGATGGGTAAAATCTCTATGATCTTAATGTACCTCTCATCTTTTGTTTTGATCACACCATTTCTGATCTGGCTAACTGGCAAATAGGAAGACGCCCAGGTTACCGGAAGGATATCCAGGTCACTGCTGTTCTCTTCCCTGCCTTTTGCTTCTACTGGTTCTGCATCATTGACTGGAATAGGCTGTTTTTCTTTTCCATCTTTTTCGTCAGCCTGCACCGCCAGATTTTTCCGAAGACTGCGTTCTTCTGCTTCCTGTTCATGAAACCGGACCGCAGCTTCCCTTCTTTCTTTTTGTGCCTGTAGTCTGTCTTCTTTTTTCCGAAGCTTTTCTTCCTGCACATCCTGACGCTTCTGAAGACTGGCAGATTTCTTTTTCTCACGTTCCTGCTTCCGTTTATCCTTTTTTTCTAGTTTCTCGGCTTCTTTTGCCTCCTTCAGTTTCCTCTTCAGCTCTTCGATTTCGCTTCCGATCTCTGCCACCCTCCTTTTTTCTCTTTTTACGTTCCCGTCTACAGCGTTTTTTCTGCTGCTTCCGAATACGGCGGTTTCTCTTTAAACGGTACTGACTGCTTGGCTCTGTCAACACACGCCGTTTTACAAGATATGAAAACAGCTGGATAAGAAAAGAGGAAAGACTTTCGCCCTGGACACCGATCACCGCCAATATCACAAGCGGCAGAATCAGGATGATCCCGACATAAATCTTCCCTTTTATTCCAAGATTTAAGAATACTAAAAAACGGATTCCAATAAGTGCCAAAAATGCCGCTTCTACTACGTTTCGGGCTTCTGCCCTTCCAGAGAACAAGGTTCCCTCTTTTACAAAATTAGGTGGAATGATATATACGTCTGAATGGTCATTTTGTGCCATTTTTGTGAAGCTCCTTTCCTGTTATCTCTTTTTAGACCATATCAGGCCACCGATTGCGACAATTAGAACCACCCCTATACCGAGCAGTATAAATGGATTCTTCTGTTTTACTGCATCCACGATATTCACCTCCTGTGCTTGATTTTCTAAAATTCCCTCTGCCTCCTCTTCCTGTCCTTTCTCCTGAAGCACATTCATTTCATCAATAGGATTTTCATTTTCCTCTGCAACCTGAGATTCTTCCCCTGCTGCATGGATATTCTCTATAACGACTTCTGTTACTGTAATCTTTTGCACCAGGAGACCTTCTTCTGGAAGATTCTGATACATATTCGAAAACTCTGTTACAAAAGACAGATCTCCTTCTGTTGCACTTACAGACTGAATCCGATAAGTTCCACTTCCAGTGGACAGATTCCACTCATAGAAGTTGTCCGCATTTAGGAATACAGTTTGGGTTACTCCATTTTGTTCTTCTAAAGCAACCTCTATCGTACCGGCAAATCCGTCAAAAACCCGTGCCCGAAATGCAATGACTGCCGGAACCTGTTCGGTACCTATATAATTATCTTCCAACTCTGCTTCCATGGATTCCGAGCGTCTAAGGATAGCGCCCTCTTCATCAAAGAGCACATATTTTCCAGCTGGATTGACGGTATCATAGCCCCAGCCATTCCGAAGCATTTCTCCACTTTCCAGATATCCATGTCCGTCATCCCAGGATACAATCTGTGGAAGATCTGTAGCATTCTGCATGTCAGTGTTTGCAAGTACCGTAATTGGCATTGCCAGTAATGCAGAAGAATATAGTCCCATAAGCAATCCATATTTCAAGTGTCCGTCCATACTCAACCCTCTCATTTCCAAATGATCCAAAAGGCTCCATCTGCCAGGTCACGGCCGTAAGAAGCAATCGTTTCCACACTGTACACTTTCCCAGTACGTTCCCTGCTGGCACAATCGGCAATGGTGATATAGCCATCTTTGGTAACACCTGTCAGAACAATAAAATGCCCGCTTCCACTGCCCGTGATGGTGTAGGCCTCACAAATTTCCACCACCATTTTTCCGTCTTTCAAGGCATTTACAACATCTCCCATTCGGTCTTTTCCCACTCTTTCACAGTTAAGTCCCCAGTGATGGGCTGCATTCATCGGAAAGGAATGGCATGTTCCAAGCCCATAGATATATTCCCCGTTTGCAATGGAAAACGCGCAGGTCATCTCCGGAGTCACCGTCTGCCCGGTTAAGGTTGAAATTACAATAGCAAGGGATGTTGGACCGCATCCAGAGGCTTTGATCGTACTGGCTCCATAAGACATGGTAGCCCAGGGATCTTCTCCCTGGTTATAATAAACAACCTTTTTGACACCTTTTCCCACCGTATCATAGGTGATAATATCCCCAGTCGCGTCAATATTGCCGATATAGGTATCACCCCCACTGGTTCCGCCAGTCAGAAAGTCCGTCCAGTGAAAGACATTGTAAAGGGCATTTTTGACAGCATCTACACCGCCTTGCAGGTATTCCAACAGCTTTAATACAAAATTGAATGTGCTTTCATTTGTCACATATTTATATTGATAGCCGCTGCTGCCTGTCAGCTGTGTGTTCAAGATCAATGCCAGAGTGTACTCTACAACCTTTGTCGTTACCGTCCGCTTTTCTTCCCAGGCATTGCCTCCCTGCTCCAGGACCTGCCGATAAGTCTGTTCATCTGTCTCTGCCCGGCTTCCATTCACTTCCAGACAGTAGACTTTCTGTTCCATTTGGCCTTCCCGTTCATCTGTTACAGTCCATGAAAAAAAACTGTCCACATTTTGTGCGACAGCCTCCTTTAACACCTGATATGACTTTTCCAGGGACTCCTGATCTGTTTTTGTTTCTGTAGAAGTACCGGATGTACTATCGTGAATCTCGACAAGCCCTAACACTTTCTTGACATAGGCCTGGGTTTCGGAATATGGCGGTACTTGATAACCATATTTGATAACTGCATAAGGTCCTGCATTATATCCTGCGACTGCTAGCTCTAAGCCATTTGAATAGCCTTTAAATTGCTCTACCAGCTGGCTGATGAATTTGGCGCCGCCCATAATATTCTGGTACGGATCATAAGGATTGGATACTCCAAGGGAAGCCGCCGTATCCGGCATAAGCTGCATTAAGCCTATCGCCCCAGCACCTGATACTACATTCGGGCTGAAATCAGACTCCGTTTTACAGATTGCAAGAAGCAGCGCCACAGGTACATTATAGGTCCTGGCAGCTTCCTGAAAATAGGCATCATAAGGGCTGGAAAGGTTAGTGTCCATATCAAGTCCCAGGACATTTGAATATCCAAGGAAAGAAGATATGGTGCTGTTGTCGCATTTATCCATGAACATAACAGAAAGATAATAGGATAAGCTTCTTTTTAGTTTTGTCTCAAACTCATCCACCACAACCAATGTAGCATCAGCATATTTTTCCATCTGGTCTGCCTGGATTTCCTGCAAATGTAAATCCCTCTGCTGTCCTATGATCTGCAATATCTCATTCTGACAGTCTGCGTTTTGCAGAATTTGCTCCGTTCTGCTTCTGATATTTGCAAGCTGGTTGGACTGTGCCTCATTTGCATAGGAATCCGCGTTGGCAAAACCCAGATAATGAAATATAATTCCGATCATGTTTGCAATAATAAACATCCACAAAAAAAGAAATAGAAATATAGCACCAAACACCTTCCAAACTGTTTTGCTGCCAGCCAAGGTTCCTACTAATGTTCCAAGCGGTCCTGCCATGGCAGTCCCGGCTGCCGCACCAGCAGCAGTTCTCCCAGCTTTTACAGCAGCCGATACCGCATAAGCAGCTTGTGCCGAATGAGCGATCATTTCACTCCCCTCATCAAGAGGGGAATTCTCTTGTCTTTCGTCATCCATAGCTTAATCCTCCAACCTTCCGGTATCTCTGTCACCCTGTTTCTGTCCTCTTAACTCACTTCTTGATTTCGGAATTTCCCGAATTCTATGAGGATTGCGTAGCAGTTCCATATTCATAGGCATTTGTGCATCTTCCGTCTGGATTTCTTCCATACCATTTATTTCCTCTGGAAGTGTAAAGCTGTCATTTGCCTCTTCGATTGGATCCAGATTATCCTGTTCCAGGTACTCGTCTGGTTTCTGAATAAAACTGTCTTCAGATTCATTTGTTCCGGTAAAACTGTCTACAGCAGAATTTCCAGTTGTAGAATAATTCCCGTAGCCACCGGCTTCTGCTTCCTGTGCAAAAGGCTCTCCCATGTTAGTAAGCTGCTTCTCACTTTCTATATTCCCAGAAATACCAGAATTCGAATATATAGGCGTTTCCATTTGGGGAACATCCGACATGTTACCAGAAACATTTCCTGCCTCTTCCGAAAAACTATTCGCGCCATTTACATCCATTTCTGGATTTGCATGAACACTCTCATTTCCAGACACAGCGTCCAGGATTCCCAAATCCGCACTGGAAGCAAAAAAATCTCCGTTTTCACCTGCAACATTTTCATCTGAACCTGAATACCTGCCATTTAAGCTACCAGATACATCCGATTCAAAACCACTGGCAGAATAAGATAGTTCACCTTTTTCTTCTGAAGATGTATTTCTGTCCGCCTCCTGGCTTTTGTTACCAATGCCACCTCCCAAATCCATTTCCATTGCATAATCCGAAGTCCCCATGCCTGTCTCCGAAGCCGGATATTCACCCAGTTCTGCCATAATGCCATTATCACTGTTAAATGCAGATGCTCCTTCAAATGGTTGCTCTTCAAAAGACATAGGATCACTCCGGGCTGTGGTTTTTCCATCCGGGAAATCAGGTTCTCCTGGATTCTCCATTTCACCCAGTCCATTTACACTTGATAATGTTTCGGAGAATCCATCTTCCATAGTTTCGTTTGTAGTAACACCTTCTGAAGAAACAGCCTCTCTGCCTGAAGCTTCCTGATATTCTGGTAAGCTTCCCGTATTCAGATCCATTACAGTCCCTTCCGGTTCTACGAAATCATCGGATTCCATCCCAGGTTCAATTTCACTTGCAGATGTTACAGCAGTTGCGGCTGTCCCAGACACATAAGATGTACCAGAAGACTCCGTTCCATTTGCATGAATTCCCAGTTCGTCCAGCACATTTGCTGAAGCAGTATTTGAATGATTCACACTCTTGACACTTCCAGCAGCATTCCCATGCTTTTCTGGATATTCCGTATCAAAATCCCCACCCCAAAACAAAGATTCGATATCCACTTCATTTCCACCAGAGGGATTCATAGGGATAGGCCCCGCCGGTCCGGTAAAGCCATTTGTGGGGTCTGTGTTTCCCATGTTCGTAGATCTTCCTGTACCGTTTCCACTTCCATCCGTTCCAGAAAATGCCCTTCCTGCCTGTGAAAAAATACGCTGTGCCGCCATAGCTGCTCCAAGTGCTCCCATGCCAGGGGAAGGCCGTCCAAGATTCACACCTAACGCCGCCATATAAGAATCCAGCTTGAATGTAATTTTACAAAAGCCCACCAGACACAAAGTTGCTACAAAAAACTTCGTGAAACCATAACCGCTTGCCATCATATTTCCATAACCAGACAAAAACATCTTTAAACACCAGGCATTTAAGATGATTAGAACTACCTGTCCACCAAACATTTTCGACCAGGATGCAAGGATGTTGTTCGTGGACTTAGATCCACCGGTTGCAAATGCCAGCGGTGCTGTATAGGAAAATACGCCCAGTAAGACATACCTCTCCGCAATAATGAACAACATTTTAAAGTAGTTCCAAGCCACCACAAACTGCATGATAAGCATTAGAATTGCAATACTGACTGTCCCAAGCCCTAGCGGTGCTGTAATGCCCTCTAAGGCAGTTACATACTCCGAAAAACTTTGCACCTTGATGTCGGTTCCAATCACCCATTGATATGGCGTTCCCGCAATTTTCAATATGTAATTAATAACAGGCTTTGAAGCAACCACAAAGAACAAGCAGATGGAAGAACGTCCAATTAACTCGATTGGTTCTTCAGCATTTATTCCAACCTTCCCGAACATGGATTTGAACAGCTGCCAGATCAGGATCATAAGCAACAGCGCAATTCCCATAGGGACGATCACATTCTGGTACAAACTTCCTACTACAGAAAACAATTCTTCAAACAGGGAGAGGTTACAAGATAGTAAATCTGTAAATACATCCGTAATTAATCCCATCATATCAACGAGAAACTGGGATACCATTTCTTTAATCGCATCTACCAGAAGATCCAAAAGCCAGCTCATGTTTTATTTATATCTATAATAGATACCCTCCTTTTTTCGCCGGGAGAGCTCCGGCTTTTTCTTTTCTTCAGATCATCCCGTAAACATGCTCTGTGGAATGATCTTTTCCAGATACGTTACAATCGCACCCAATGTCATAAGTGCCGCCCAGCAGATAACAATCCTTTTTAACCAGGATCTGGATTCATCCACAGTTCGTCCCGATTTGCTAAAATTCATTAGAAAAAGGCATACTGCTGCACAAACCACCGCCGCCACAGTTGCAATTCCCGCAACGTCTGTATAAACCGTCTGCATTGCATTTTTCGCAGTTGCAAAAATATCATCCGCATACACAGGTACTGCGGTCATAAGAAGTACACCTGTCACGCAATATGCAACTCGAAGCGCTTTTACAAGCCAGTTTTTCTTTTTAAAGCGTGCAGCAATTTCATCTTTCACTTTCTGTTTTGCCATAGACTTCCTCCCTTCAACTAAGCTCCGGAAGATCTGCTTCTTATAAGGTCCTTCTGTGCAATCCGGGCGAAAAAAAAGACAACCACTTTTCTAATGGCTGTCTTTTCATACTTTTTATAAAGTTCCTGGCTCTCTCATGCACCAGGTTCCACATGCACAGAACTTTATGGTATTATTCTATTCGTTACGATATCATATGTCAATTTCATAACAGTTGCATTATAGCTTCATTCTGATAGCAAAAAGCTACCGCGTATTTAATTCTTTAATTTTTAGTGCTACCTGTTCGATTTCCTTAGAATAATCCTTCGTTTTCTCCTGATTATATAATTCAAAGAAAAACTCCAAATGTAAAAGAGAATCCTTTACCTCAAATGAATACTGATCTGACATTGTCATTGCAGATACAAAAAAATCCGTAAGAATTGTGTCTCCCGATGTACTTATTAAAAAGGCTCCCTGGTATTCCAGCTTTCCTGTGTGCCTCTCTTCATCAATGTCTAATATCAGATTTCCGCCCTGCATCTTTGCAATCTCGGCAGCTTTTGGATAAAGATTTCCCAGCAAATAATCATAACATTTTTCACTTTTCACTAACTTGTACTGAGAAAACTCCAGATCTGCTTTTTTCATTAACAAATCACAGGAATCCTTTGATGGCTTATTTTCTGTTTCTGAAGCATGATCAGAAAATAGCTCTTCCATTTCTGCATCATATGCTTCCTTATAAAATGCTTCAAATTTCATTTTTCATTTTCATATACAGGTAAAATAGCTTATCTGTATTCCTTCCATATTTTTTATTACTATATCACTTTTTCCTTGTTTTGACCAGTATAACGGACAATATAATTTTTCTTTTTTCATAAAATAGAAACATCAGCATTGACACCTATACTGGTCAAAAAGGGGAATGTTTATGGAACAAAAACTAAGATGTGATATCAGCATTGGACCAAACCTTCAGAAGCTCCGCAACAAATACGGAATCTCCCAGGAAAAGTTATGTGCCATACTCCAGCGAAATGGCTGTGACATTGGCCGCACAACTTACGCCAAATATGAGAATGGAGAGCTTAATGTAAAAATCAGTGTACTATTAGAATTAAAAAAAATATATAACTGTTCCTTCGACGCATTTTTTGAAGGCCTGGAAGAACCAAAATAAGCCCGGTATTATCCAACCGGGCTCGATTTCATTCTAAGCAGCATTTTTTAAATCAAGGCTTAATTGTCCTGCCTGCTCCCATGTTTTTGTTGGTA
This sequence comes from uncultured Blautia sp., assembly GCA_902476765.1. Lineage (GTDB taxonomy): Bacteria > Bacillota > Clostridia > Lachnospirales > Lachnospiraceae > Blautia. The sequence continues at coordinate 2,579 of CABSEJ010000045.1, read as the reverse complement.
TTCCGCAATCATGCAAAGCATCTTCATACCGTACTCCATTATTTTTTAAGTTCATGCAAATATTATAGTGATTTGGATGTGTAACAAGCATCCTTTGAAAGCGGTTTGGTTCAGCCTCTAAATGTGCGCCGAAGCCACAGAACATACAACCAGTTCTTTGTTCACCAGTTGTATAGTACTGTCCAAACTCATCCTGCCAGATATCTCCGTATGCAGAACTGATTTCAATATCATGTTCCACAATATAACGTAACACATCTGGCCTTGTCCAGGGACCAAGTGGCTGACTTTTTATAGTAGATCCAGTATAAACATTGCATCCTGTTTTAGCGTACAAATGTCCTCTTACAAAGCTTTCATCTTGCGTAATTCCAATATAAGGCTTCCTGCCAGTTTCTCTTTCGTATCTGGCAAATGGTTCCTTTTTCAAAATAATACAGCATTTTTCACTTATCTCATATTCCGTAGCAAGAAAAAATCGCCATTTCTTAGCTAATACGCCAAATTTCCCACGCTCATCCCCATATAGCAAATAGTTACGATAACGGTCACTCAAATTACCATGACGAAGTTTACGTACTTTGAGCGCAGTCTCCTTTGATATAAGAGGAAAACCAAATTGATCCACAACTTCCGAAAAATAAGCCCGTTTCCCAGACTTCCATTTAGGATAAATTTCTACATAGTTACCACTTGCCTTACGTGCGTGCCGTACAATTTCTGGGAATTCCAGGCCTGTGTTCGAAAATACAGCTGGTATCTCATCCCCTAATACTTTTCGTATCATATATAAAAGCGCTGTGCTATCCACCCCACCAGAATAACTTAGATATACCTCTCCATACCAGTTTTCATACCATTCACGTATTCTCGCTTCTGCAAGCTTCACTTTTATTTCATAGGGCAGGTATTTCCGCTGACTAAATTGCCACTCATTTAATTTCAATTCATCCTGAAGAATGTACATTTATTCAGCTCCATTAACCTACGGATATTGAAAGAAAATATCCGTAGGTTCGTCCCTATGCAGCCAGTGCTACAACACCAGTGCCCTCCTCATAGAAATTAATACAGTAGCAAACTGTATCTGTCTCAAACTTTACACGTTCATCATTCTGCTCCAATACTCGCATGATTTTTCCAGTTGAACGCCACAATCCATTCTGACAGTAGTGAGCTTTCTGTCCTTCTTTCAATGGCTGCATCACAGATCCATATAATACTACCATGGGCTTAAATTTCATTCGCTTTCCTCCTTTCTGATAATTTTTCAACTAAGCCACCTCCTTTTTTGCGCACAAAAAAAGCACAGAACCGACATTCATTCTTCAAATAAATCAATGTCTTTCTATGCTTTTATTTGTACATATGATTGGTTAAAATTTTTCTCCAGACCATAAGCCTGAACAAAATATCTGTTTCTGAATCCAGAAACAAAAATGATTACATATTTATAATATCTATATATAGTTATTTTGTCAACCATATAATACAATATATTGCATTATTATATTTATTAATATGGGAACTTCACAACACATATAATCAAACGGTATACAAACTCCTCATATAAATCTTGATCAAATCGACTGTTTACGTTTGCATATTTATATAATAGCGGATTATATAATTCTAATATCTGAACCATCGCAGTATCATCCATCGTTTTTGCCCTGTTAAGAAGTTCCCTAAATCTCATATCTATTTTTCTCCTATGATTTTTCTTAGTTTTGTAAGTGTATTGAAATATATATCTTTAGCATGTAACTCACTGATTTCTACAAGTTCCCCAATTTCACGAAAAGTTTTACTTCCAATACACCGCAATACTAATATCTCAATCTGAAGTGTATTTAAAGCAGAAATGGCAGAATAGAGCGTGGGATCCTCAATACTATTTAATACGTCTCTCGCATGAAATTCTTCACCATCTTTGATTTTATAATCAATACAGACATTCTCTAACATGCGTTCTGCAGCCTTATCCTCAATAGAATCAACCTCATCCAAAGATGTCTCTGTTTTGATTATTTTATTCAGCTCTATCAGGTATTCTTTTTTAGCGTTCAATATTGCAACTTTTAAATACGCTCCAAACTTTCTCTTTAGTTCTTTATCTATTTTATCTGGCATTATTGCCCCCTAATTTGTAATCCTGTAAAACCTTCTTCAGCTGGCGGAGCCCTTTGCAATTTGTCATAATAACAACGACTTTTACAATTAAAACAGACTACTGAAATAGCTTTCCAGTAGTCCGCACAAACCAGGTAATGTTGAGTATCCTTCTGCGTTTTATGAATTTTTTGTTTCCTCCTGCCTGATTGATCCATGCCGCAATAGTGATAATCGCAAACATTAACATGAAACCAGGAATTATATTGTCTTTTACATTCTATATATAATACGATTCAAAAAATCTTTGGTATCATTATTTCATAGAATTTTCACAATTTTTGTATAATTAATTTATGCAATTTAACACTTTCTTTTACAGCCAAGCCAAACACCCAAAATACTATTTTCTTAGAAAATCATCCAGTTCTGAATCATAGGCCTTGATTTCTTCTATTGAAAGAGTG
>CABSEJ010000044.1 GCA_902476765.1 uncultured Blautia sp. | reverse complement strand
CTGCGCCGAGCGTGGTCAGCTTTAGCTGACATCTGCCTTTCATGCGAGTGCGCATCGCTGTGCGAAGCGCTTTTCATGATATAGGAAAGTGAGAACTTTCCTATAGAAAAAAGAGGCCGCCGCAAAAGCGACAGCCACTTGTTATCCTTATTCTTTCCGGGAATCCCTTTGCTTCTTTAATCTTTTCGCCCGGTATTCTATTCCCTGTCTTCCATATAGCAGATAAACACGTTTCCGTTTTCCTGGAAGGCTTTGGTACTGTCCTGCATACCCATATAAGAGGTTTCCTGGGTAGCCGGATTGTACAGTATAGTATTGTAGGAGTCATAGCCTACAAGAACCATAGCCTGGCCACCCTGGCTCTTTACGATTACCGGCCGCTGGGCGCTGACTTGGTAAAGTATCTGCTCCAAAGTACAGCCCGTCAAGTCCACTGCTCTTCCATTTCCCTCCAGGGCCTGATTAAGCTGCTGGGCATCCAAAGGCGCCTGCTTTACGGACTCAGGAATGGTATCTACAGAAATGCTGGATTTATCCTTGGTATTGCCTCTCTCCCAAAGATATTGCTGATTACTGTCCAGGACCACGCCTGCCTGCTGTTCTGCCTCCTGTACAGCCTGAGCTCCATTTTCATAGATATCCCACAAGCCTCCCTTGGCATAAACATAATACTGGCCGCTGTCTTTTGTCTCCAAGTTCATATCCAGAGAAACATCCTCAAGGTTCTCCATGAACTTAGATTCTACCACCAACGGCGCCTGACCCGAGCTGTCCGCCGCAAATTCTATGGAAGTCACATTGCCCTGGCGTACAGTAGTAGAGGTAATCACCGAAAAGACCTGGTCCTGCTTGCTTTTTACATTATTCATAATCTGGTCTCCTAACGTACCCACAAAATTATCTCCTATCTTCTGGGCCCGGGTAAGTTCTACCAGATTTTCCTCAATGGCTACATCTGTCACATAGTAGCCCTCCTGTTGGTAGCTTTTTATCAGTTCTCCTTTACTGTTTTGAATCCGTACTTCCCTCATGGCAAAATCTACGCCTCCCGTAGGACTTACTACAATATCCCCTTCATTGGCCACTCCGTAGATTAAATCATTATTGATAAAACCAAAGAGACGAATTCTGGTACCCTGGTCTGCCTGGATTTTCTGCTGTTCACCAGTTTCCATATCCAGGAAAGTAATCACCGTGGTGTCATATGGATTCATTCCCTCCATCCATGCAGTGTACCGATTGTTCTCAGAAACAGCAATACAGGAATCCTGTACCCCATCAACCACAGTCTCATAAGTTTTGTCTTCCATATGGAAACAATACAGGGTTCCCTCCAGCAAAAGGTAAAAACCCTCATCCTTTGTCACATAGGACAGGTTTTCCACATCTTCCTTCAAAAACTCGTACGCTTTTTTACTTTTCAGAAAAAACTGTTCTTCAACGGCGTTTTGCTGACTGGAATAATGGTAAATACCGGTTCCCACTTCTCCTCCATGGGTTCCCCGATTCATATAGCCATATAAGATAAAATCTACATCTCCCTCTTCTGTGACTCTTATAATCTTAATGCCATGGTTATCATAATCATTTCTCTCATCATTGCTTCCTGTGTCACGGAAACTGAAAACTCTGGTCATCTTATTGGTCTCTACATTATAGGTCCATAAATCTCCCTGCTGAACAAAGGCCAGCACAGTGGCGCTGCTGTCAGATTTATAAGCAACGTCACTGGAGGTAATTCCCAGATTTATCATGCCGCTGCTGACAATATTCTGCTCTGTAGTAATCACCTGCTTTACGGAGCGCTGGAAATCCAACAGTCTTACTCTTGTCTGGTCATAACTCATTCGGTAGAACTCATCCACCTGGTATTTCTCAATTTCCCCTTCCTCATTTTCTGCAGAAATATAGTAAGTTAGGGCTACGCTTCCTGTATTCTCGTTAATTTCCTTAATAGCAGGAATACCGGGGCGGCTAAGCTCAGGGGCCATCTCTCCCCAAGTCACCACATCCAGACTGGAGTTGATATTCACGTTTCTGAAGTTCACAACAGGAGTGGTCTCCGGCTCCAGATAAGTCCGCAAATCCCCGTTGCTGTCCTTAGAAAAGGTCTTGGTATAAAAGCTGTCCACAAATTCTACATATTTGTCTGTACTGAGTCCCGCCCGCTGCACTACTCTGGTATAATAAGTCCAGCTGTCTCTGTCTGTATTCAGAGTGAAAACAAGAGCGTATTCCCGGTTCATTAAAATGGACTTCTGTAAAGTAAATTCTGCAGTAAGCTTTCCATCCTCTTCCTCCTGAAAGCTTCTGATTTTATTGTTTTCAACAACCTGGTCCCCGTCCGCTGTACGAACCTCATAGACCAGACTTTCAATGTCCTGTCCGTAAGGAGTAATGCTGACAGTAAGGCTCTTATCTGTTCCCAGAGGCGTCAGGGTATCCCGCATAAAGGCCACATCCATACTCTGAGCATAGCCGTACATACGATTCACTTCTGTATTTCCAACCTTCATAGCCATGCAGGGAATGGCTGCAGTCTCCAGGTCGGTTTTGTTATCTGTGGACTGATTATTCATCAGACAGCTAAAACCCGCTACTCCCAACAGGAAGATAAGGAACAAAATCCCTGCCCTGATTACAATTTTTTTCATTTGATATCCTTTCCGTCTGCGTTCTGAAAAAGAAGCCTCTCAAGGGTAGGCGCTGCCCTATAGACCCGGGCGCACTTTTCCCAGTCCTCTCTCTGCTGGGGATTTTCTTTTCTCTTGTCTTTTTTCACAGCACGAATCAAAAGGTTCTTGGGCGTATGCTCCATATCAATAAACTCCAGAATCTGGGTATCATAACCTGCTGTTTCCAGCATCTGGGCTCTGAGCCCATCTGTGAGAATAGCTGCGAACCTTTCCTTTAAAATCCCGTAGCCCAGGATAGGCGCCAAGTCTTGATTTTCTATCTGCCGGTTCAGCTCATGCTGACAACAGGGCACAGACAAAATCACAGAGGCATCCCATTTCACCGCCTTGGCCAGTGCGAAATCCGTAGCCGTATCACAGGCATGCAGAGTCACCACCATATCCACCTTTGCCTGTCCTTCATAAGAAGCAATATCACCCACCTGGAAATCCAGCTTGTCATAGCCATATTTTCTCGCCAGGCCAGAACAGGTTTCTATCACATCTTCTTTTAAATCCAACCCTGTAATCTGTATATCGTAATGCTTCAATTCTTTCAGATAATAGTACATGGCAAAGGTCAAATAGGATTTTCCGCATCCGAAATCTATAATACGGATTTCTCTGCCTTTAGGAAGCTTAGGCAGGATATCTTCAATAAACTCCAAAAAACGATTCAGCTGCCGGAATTTATCATATCTCTGGCTCTTGATTTTCCCCTCTGCATTCATAACGCCTAAATCCACCAGCCAGGGCACTGCCACGCCTTCTTTGAGAATATAATGCTTTACCCGGTTATGGGAAAGCATGGGAGTAAAATCTTCCTTCTGCTTTCCCTGTTTTTCTTTTATTTTTAAGGTGAGCTTTCCTTTTTTGCTCACCAGAGCCAGGGCCTGCACATCCCGGCTTTCAAACTGAAGCTGGCGGAATCCATCCTCCATCTGGTTTTCCAGATAGGGGATAAGCCGGCTCTTATCATAGTTCTCATGTAACTCTTTCGTTCCTCTGGTGCTGGTAACCTGATACATTACCTGGCCTTTCAGAAGAAGAGGACGAACCCTGAGCTTGGTAATGTGGCTCCCTTTTGGAGCATTGCTTAAAACCATTTGCTTCAGGCCTTCATCCACATATTTATCAAAAAATTCCTTTAATTCCTTCATCATATACCCCTGTATTTTTACAGCCATTATCCGCTGATGCGGACCAGACATTCCTAAAATCCCCTGAATTCCTGAATTTCGGTTTTCCCCGTTCTTCCGGAATTCATTTCTATTGTAAAAGCTTTAGGAAAAAACCGCAACCCCAAACTTGGAGTTTTATGTGTACCGGCTCTGTGATATTTCTCTTCCCTAAAGATGTTCTCCGGTCATAAAGTTCTTTTTCTTCAGGAAAAATCCCTAAACCAGGAGCGGAACCGTTTCCTTCTGCACCTTCTTCTGTGCATTTCCTGACAAAAGAGTATTCCTGTAATCTCTCCCAGGCTGTCTCCGGACATTCTCCAGTTTCCTTTTTCCATGGTTTGCATAACCTGACTCTCCTGGATTTTTCCACAAATATTTTCACAAACCCGTTCAATGGTATGTCTGTCCGGATACTGGTCGTAGATAAAGCTTCCTTCATAGTCCAAACGGTCGCAGGCATCCTCCACAAAGGCCTGGATAAGACCTGCTGTTCTTGGATAATAGCTTTTCAGCAGTTCTCTGTCCTGCTGCACCGGCGCCTCTTGTTCATAAAATTTTCCGTTTCCAGCCCCTTCGTAGAAGCTCTGTTTCTTTCCCATATGCTTCCCTGCCTGAAATCTGCTCCTTCCTAGTATATTCTCCTTGCTCCAAAAAGTTCTTGCCGAAGCTTAAATTTCTTTTTATTTTCACCTAAAGAAATCTGCCCGGAAGGCAAGCCTTCTAGTGTACTGACACGTTCATATTTCAACAAATGACTTGCCTGAATTTCCATCTGCTGCAAAATTTCCTATAGAATGAAAAAACGGCCTCTCCAGTGAAATCTCCCTGGAACAGACCGTTTATAACTTATATTTCTTTACAATTCAAATTCTTTTATCACAATTCCCAGCCCTTTTGCTAAAACCAGGGCCTGGCTCATATTCACAATGACACCTGACAGTTCGCTGCGGTTATCGGAAATCACAATCTCCCCAATATCGCATTCTGTAAAATCAATACTTCTCAACAAGGTTTTGAAAAAATTCACGCCTGCAAAACAACAGTCCTTCCACTCCACGTTTGCAATATTGCACATACTGAAACCAGCGCATTTAAAATCTGTGTGAAAGGCTTTTATGTAGCTGAAACGGCAGGCATTCATCCCGGCCTCTTGCATACAGCATTTTTCAAAAGAAACATGAAGAAAGCGGCTGCCGTAAAAATCTGCTCCTAAAGCTTTACTGTCCTTAAAGGAGCAATATTTGAAATATCCGTTTTCAAAGCTGGAATTGGAAAAATCGCAATTAACGAATTCCACGTCAATAAAGCTGGCCTTGTCAAAACGACAGCCTATAAATCTGCAGTTCTTAAATACAGTTTTCTCAAAAATAATACCGCTGCCGTCCATGTCTGTGATAAAAAATCCGCTAAACTGGCTTTGAAGAATTCTGTTTTCATCTTCCCTGGCCGCCTCAATCAGCCCTGCCCCGTCCTTTACCTCATACAGTTCTCCCGGAATACCAGGCTCCTTAAATGTTTTTCTATTCATATCCTGACTCTCAATCTAAACTAAAGCTGCATGTTTCCACTTTCCTCTTACATACCGGAACACAAAGCATATGGCTCGGAACAGCCAGTCAATCGTCATAGCCACCCAAACACCAAACACACCCATTCCAAGGTATACGCCCAATACCACACTGAAGCCTATCCGGAATATCCACATGGATACAATGGACAAAAGCATAGTATATCTTACATCCGCAGCTGCCCGCAAGGTGTTGGGCAAAGAGAAAGATAAGGGCCAAATTGTCACCACACAGGCAGAATGATAAATCAGAATCCTGTAGGCATAGGTGCTTGCCTCCTCAGACAGACCGTAAATTTTAATAATAAAAGGAACCACTAACACGACTACAATATTTATAGCTACCAAAGAGATATATGCCACTTTCAGCAGTTTCTTTGTGTAGTAGGATACCTGCTCAAAATCTCCGGCTCCCACGCATTGGGCCGTTACGGTAAGCATAGCAAATCCCATAGCCATTCCCGGAAGAACTGCAAAGGTAGCCACATTGTTAGAAACTGCATTGGCTGCAATAGACGCAGTTCCGAAACCTGTAACAATGCTCAGCACCAAAATTTTCCCTAGCTGAAACATACTGTTTTCCAGTCCGTTTGGAATACCAATGTATAAAATCTTCTTCAGCAGACTCCAGTCTGTTTTAAAAGAAAAGGGATGGTAAATATGCAGTACCTGATTCTGGTTATTCAAGAGGCAAAGCATCACAATACAGGCCACTGTCCTGGACACTAAAGTGGGGATAGCAACGCCCTCCACACCTCTGTGAAAGCCAAATATAAGAATGGCATTTCCGCAGATATTGATGGCATTCATCAGCAGTGACGTCCTCATAGCCACAGAAGAATTTCCCATGGCTCTGAAAACAGCAGCTCCTGCATTGTACAGGGCAATCATGGGGATGGAAGCAAAGACAATCAGCAAGTATACATTGCAGTTATATAGAACGTCCGCCTCTATCTTCCCAAAAACCACATGGGTGATAAAGTTTCTTCCCAAATACCCCAAAACCATGACCACCACAGAAGCCTTCAAGGTAAAGCTGATAAGCTGATTGGTGGATTTACATGCCATCTCATGTCTTTTCTTCCCGATAAACTGTCCGGCAATCACCGCTCCTCCCGTAGCCAGCGCTGTAAAGATATTGATAATCAGCACCATTACCGTGTCTATAAGAGAAACGCCGGAAACAGCAGCCTCTCCTACGCTGGCCACCATAATTGAATCGGCAAGTCCTACAAAGGCCTGAAGAAACTGGTCGATAATCAGGGGAATAATCAGCCTCCGCAAATCCTTATTGGAAAAAAAGCGGTTCTTCTCACTCATTTTAATCTAGCTCCTTCGTACTTTTAACTCGAATTTTATTATACGCCTCCCCGATATTGTATACAAGTAGTTATTTTTCCTGTTTCTTTAAATATTTTTCCCGGGTAGCTAGCCCGCCCCGTATATGACGCTCTGATTTGTTAATATCCAGAATCTCCCGGGCCTGATGAGCCAGTGAAGGATTAAGCTGCAAGAGACGTTCTGTCACATCTTTATGTATGGTTGTTGTTATCAGGAACGGTAATGCCGACCTCTAATCAGCACAGACTCGTCTAATCCAAGATCTCCGAACAGACAGAGGAAAATATCCACATTTCCCTTTTTGTCCACTTCAATCTTCTGAATAATTTTCTTCAACTGTTCATTCGTCATCTGGCGAACGTCAGTAATGTCTTCAATTTCTTTAAAAGTATTATTTAAGATTGCTTCCAGCTGTTCTCCCTTGGTCAAATGATAGGAAACCATCCTTAATTCATTTTCCAGACACTGGATTTCCTGGCGCATGCCACCGGTTTTCTCATGCAGTTCTTCACGGGTAATCAAATCATCCGTATACATGTCCATATATTTCTGTCGGATCTTTTGCAGTTTGCCCAGCTGTACTGTCAACTCCTTCTCATATTCTAAATTCTCATCTTTTGCTTTGTAAACACGCTGAAATTCGTTGACTACATGATTGATAACTTTTTTCTTCTGCTTTAGTATTTCCGCAAAATATTCCTGCAGAACTTCGATTAATTCTTCTTCATCCACCGTCACAGCGTTTGGGCAGCTGTCTGCCCCACGCCCATTATGCCCGGAACATACCCAGCGAACATAGGTATTTTTATAGGTACGCACTGTCCGGCGAAAAGCCCAGCCACATTCTTTACATTTAATCAACGTAGAAAACAGATATTTATTGCTCTGGCGTTCATGCTTGATATTGAAAGAAGTGTGCCGGGAATGTAACGTTTCTCCAGCTTTTTCAAAAGTTTTATCATCAATGATCCGTAGTTCCGGGCGCTCCACAACTATCCATTCTGGCTCATCCTTGTCCGTTCTCTGTCCCGTCAGGAAATCTGCCACCTCCTGCTTTCCATTGATTATTTTTCCTGTGTAAATCTCATTGGTCAAAATTCGGCAGATAGCATTCTGGCTCCACCTGCAGTTACGCTTTGTAGTCAATCCTTTTTCATTCAACATATTGGCAATTTTCGCTGCGCCATAGCCTTCTTCTGTATACCACTGATAAATCCGGCGAATGACTTTTGCTTCTTCTTCATTGACGGCCAAATTAAAATAGTCACCAATAGTCTTATCATATCCGTAAACAATATTAGGGACACGTCCTTTCTCCGCATTCATTTTTTTACCGAATTTCACACGTTTAGACGTATTGGCACTTTCCTCCTGAGCCAGTGCTCCGAAAATGGTCAGTACGAATTCACTGTTACCTATACTGGTCATATTGGCTGTAAGGAACTGAGTTTCAATTCCCAATGCCTTCAGCTTACGGATGTTCTGTAAAAGATCTACTGTATTTCTGGCAAAACGGGAAATATCTTTTACTACAACCATATCAAACAAACCATGTTCAGCATCGGCCATCATGCGAAGGAATTCCTTGCGATTCTTAATTTTTGTTCCGGAAATCCCCTCGTCTGCATATAATCTTACCAAGGTATCACCGGTACGTTTGGTGTATTCGGAGAAGAACTCTTTTTGGACATCTAAGCTGTTGAGCTGGTCAGTTTTATCGGTGGAAACACGGCAGTATGCAGCTATGTTCATATCAATCATCGCACCTCACTATTTATCTTTTTTTGTAGCGCTTTCCCTTAGTTGCTCCATTATCTTCAAGTCTTTTATCAGACACCAATGCACAAAGCAATTCCTTAGTCCTGGTTTCCTTCACTCCAAGTACCTCTGCCAACTCATTTGCTTTGTACCAATTTAGATCCTTCTAAAATCCCGCCTTCCTCAGTTCATCCATCATTGCAGTTCTTCTACGATAAATTACTTTCCACTCTTTCGCAATCTGGTCTGCTAATCCCTTTCCACCAGGGTATTTTACGAGTTTTTTCATATAAGTCATTAACCCTTTATATGCTTTTCTATAACATACTCTTTCTGCTTGTTTCCTTATATAATTTACATATGTATCTCTGATAATATCCGGAAACTTCTTTTTTAATATCTTTTCATATTGATCTAATGTATAAATCGAACCGCTTTCCACAATTGTTTCCAGCAGCCTCTCATATAATTCTTCAAATTCCAGGAAACTTAACTTTATACCTATACATGAGTTTGAATTCACAATCTGCTCCTGATATGTATTCCATTCTTCTTCATCGCACTCTGCTTTTAACAATTTTATGTTTTCCAGATTATCTTGTTTGCAGAAGAAAATCTGATAGATTAATTCTTTTTTATACTCTTCTTTTTGTCCTGTTTTTTGATAAATATGAATTAATTGTTCACTGTACTTTGATACAAGCCTTGCATATTCCCTATCAAGCTTTTTACTTTCTTCCAGGGTTTCGATTGCTTTATTGTATTCTTCCTTATTAAGATATTCCCTGACTTCCAATTCCCTTATTGCAGAAAAATGTCTGAATTTTGTCCTATATTCATTAATCTCACTTTCCGAATAATTTAACTCCTTCATAATCTGCAAACGTTTTAGAATATTATTTTCGTAACCATAGTAAGATGAGTACCAACCTCCACAGTCAGATTTATCTCCTGCGTGTTCAATCAGTTCATCTAACATCTGCATCTTTTCACGCAGCATGGTTTCGTCATGAAATTCGTCCATCAAAAAGTCGCTGATATAATCTTCCATAAAATCTATAACATAATCCTTTGGGTGCCTCTTAAACCACTGGAACATCTGCTTACGCTGTTCATCAGTTGCCTGTACCAAAATATGTTTCCAATATTCATAACAACGATCCGCAATCCATGTAGTACCGCCATCCGAATCATCAATATCCTGATTTCCAACTGTATGAAACACTTCATTTGTAAGCTCAAATGCCGGCATTATAAGATTTTTATCTATTAAATTTTGCACATTTTCATCCAAAAACGTCTCCAAGGCATTTATATAATCCATTGCATGATAATAGTCGATGTATCCACTTCTATCTGAATATTTCCACGCAATCACCTCGACTTCCTGTTTCAATCGCCTCATCTGAATTGAGCTTATGTTATCCGCATATTTTATGAAAATGTGATTCTGTAAAGAATTGTCCTTCAGAGCAAGCTCCAATAACATATTTCTCACTTCTGTTTCATCTATATTTTTTATTACATTCTCTAACTCTGTCTTGATGTCAGACGTCTCCTCCCTCACTTCTCTTGCCGTCTGAGCAGACTTTTCTTCGATCTCATACAAGACCGCCGCCATATGTTTGCAATAATTTCCATCTTCTGCATACGGACAATCGCAGAACATTTCTACAACTTCATTATCACAGATTTCTACTTCTACTTCATAGTTATAACCACCTTCAACTGTAGCCTTGTAACCCGTTTCTGTTCTCTTCAAGGAGATAACTGCTCCGTTTTCGTAATAATCTTGCCCTCGAGCTAAAATATGTGTTTTAAATAAATATTCCCACGGCTTTAACATTTATAATATCCTCCGCATAGTAGTCGTCTTCAAAGTCCATCTATAATTTTCTATTATATTTTATCATTTTTCACATAATATTGGGACATAATCTTATATTTCTATTTGCAATCATCGCATAAGATTCCTTGCATCTTTTATGCAGAATCCCCCTCATCACATCCCGTCTCCTGGACAACCTGATCCGCCGCAGCCTGAATCGCTTTTTGAACTTTTTCTGAATTAGCATCAATTAAAATTTTTAGTATATAATCAGCGGTTATTGCCACTGAGTTCGGATTATGCAATCTATAATTTAGTTTTCTTTTCTGCATAGCGGAGCTTCCGCCCCCTCCCCTGCACTCTTTAACCTTTTTCCATTACTATGAAAAAAAGTTATAAATTAGTCCCTGTTTTTCAACGTTATCCTTACTTGAAAAACATCCCTTCACTAATAGCAGGTTTGAGATGTCTAAAAATAACATCTAAAAATAACCTATTCAAAAAATTTTAGACTATCTTGTTTCTATCTGGTTTCTATTTTATAATATATTTATTATTTTATCCTAATAGAAAGAGGAAGTTTATCTATGATGTCTTTTGCAAGTGAAGCTGCCTATATGTGTCTGCTTCCTATCTTAATTTATTTATTCTGGGCAATTTTATCTCCTGTTCCCTGGAAATTTATTCATTCTGTCAGCAGGCCCTGGAAAATCACTTCTTTAATTTTTTCCTTCCTATATTTGCTGATGACCTCCTTTACAGAAGTTTTAAAAGACAGGTTCCCATTACCTCTGAAAATAGCATTGCTTATTTTATGTTTCATTTGTTGCTGTCTCCTTCTTTTCAGAGTGGGCACCATAAAATTATATGCCCCGGATACAGCTTTTCAGAAAATCGGAAAGTCCCCTGTATATGCAGCTATTATCCCCATTACTCTACTGAGTATCTTTATAATAAGCGGCTGTTTTCCCGGTGTATTTTCCTCTGACTCAATGAGCAATTGGGTGGATGTGTCTGTTAATGCTTTCAGCGACTGGCATCCTGTTACTTATCTTTATATTTTAAAAGTCATTCAGAGAATTTTCGGAACACCGTTTCCATTGGTGTTACTTCAAACATTGCTTTGGATTTTGGCCAATCAGTATGCTCTGTATCTATTAGAAAAATATAGTCCCATTAAAGGAGGCGATATACTTTATACAGCATTTTCCATTATCATGCTTTACAGTTATCGTGCCTTGGGAAACATAGAAAAAGATACTCTATGGAATATCGGTCTTTTTCTCTTTTGCATTATCCTATTTGATTTTATCAAAGCTCAGGAAAGTTTGCGTTGGTATAAAATTTTACTTTTCTTTATTGCAGCTGGAATAGTATCCACTATACGGCATATGGGAAATTTAATTGTCATACTTTCGTTGCTGGCTTTGGTGTTTTATGAACGGAAAATACATGGAAGAGAATATAAAACCCGTATGAAGCAGGTTGTGAGTGTTCTTCTTTTTTCTATTATAATCCCCATACTGCTGGTGAATATTTTAGGCAGTTATATTCTCCATATGACGCCTAACGAGGATTATGTAAAATATAGTATTCCAATTTCAATGGCAGGCGCAGTTGCCTCCAAGGAAAATTTAGAGCAAGAAGATATAGAAATTTTAGAGGAAGTTATGCCGATAGAAAAATGGAGAGACTGCTATGATAAATATTATGCAGATTCTCTTTCCCGCACTTGGGGAGCTATAGGAGAAGACGCTTTAAAATTCCGGGATAAAGAGTTTCAAAAGGATATTCTTTTGTTAAATGCCAAATTCTTAGTGAAATATCCAGTTACTTATTTGACCGCATATTTCGATATGACCAGCATTATCTGGGAAATGGGAACACCCTCTGATGGGTATGAGTGGATACCCATAACCATTTATAGCTCTGCTTTAGACCAATATCCCGGTTATTCTGATTTGCAGATTAAGCCCACTTTTTCTACCACCATACAGCAGAATTTCTTCGGCATTTCCGACCAAATTCCTATATGGTCCTCTATATGCTGGAGAGGCGGATTTTCTGTGTTTGTGCTTCTTGTGTGCAGTTCTCTTTTAGTAAAGAAAAAAAGAGCTCCTGAATTACTGGCGCTTTTTCCTGCACTGCTTCTAACGGTTGTCTTGTTTCTGGCCAATCCTTCACAAGACCCCCGGTATATTGATAGCTATCATATGTTAATGTGTTTCTTTCTTATTTCAGCCTCTTCTTGACTGTATCATTTCCAAAGCAAGAGGACTTGTAAGATTTTGCATCTTCCAAGTCCTCTGCTCATCATAATGCTGTTGGTCACATCTGTTCTATCTAAAATCCCCCCTACTGACTATCGGTTTGTTCTTGCTCCATAGCTTTCTATTTTGTTACAACCATATGTATGGTTGACTTGCTGACTCCGAACTTTTTTGCCGTCTGCCTCACAGTTCCTTTATGTTCAATGATGTAATATGCAACCTCCACTGCTCTTTCCTCAATATATTCTTTCATAAAAACCCCTGTATTACTTGTTTTTACAATGTATGCCGGAAAATTAGGGGTTATTCGCCCATCTAAACTGATTTACCCGCAGTGTAAAAGCAGTCCTGCGGCCACATCACTTATCCATAAACACAATCTCATATTCTTCTAAATCATATACTCCTGCAAAAAAGCCTTCCAATATGGTTTCCCCATTACTGCGGGCATTTTCCAGAAGGCCGTTTGCCACGGCATCTTCTTCCGCCTTTTGTTTCAAGTCAGCCAAAGCTTCGTTATTTTCTTCCAGGGTAATCTGTCGGAAAATACTTTCGTCCTCATGGTAGATTTTCATAGAGTCTAAATCCACATCGCAGCTTAATATTTTTGTCTTCGGAAGTCTCACCTCAATGGTCTTGTCTTTTACTTCCCAGGTAATTTCTTGGAAATCAAACCCTGCCTTGATTTCCACATCATAGCTGTATATATATTTACTTTGGGTAAATGGAATAGTAATACCAAACAGCTCTCTGGCTGCCTCTGTAACATTAACCTCTGTACAGTAGGCGGACTGTGTAGCCAGCTCCCCAATATCCTCAAAGCCTATTTTTGTAGTCTTGCTCTCTGAGGAAATCACAGATTTTATCCCCACAGCTACAGCAGCCAAAACCAGTATAATGCAGACACATCCAATGATTTTTCTGGCAAGATAATTCCCAAATAAATTCTTTAATTTGCTTATGATTGTGTTTTTCTTATTGGTGATTTTTTTCTTATTTCCTGTATCCATTTTACCTTCCTCCATCTTTACCCTCAGGGTGCAAAGGAACACCCGTCCCTTGTACCCTGAGGTAACTATTTAATGTGTTATTTACTGCCTTCTCCCCGGAAATTATTTTCATCCCTTTTGTGGTTATGCGCTGGTGAAAAACCGGTCGAATCATTCTTTCAAACATCCTTTGCATACTGTATATCCTTGTTCTAAAAGCTCCTCTTTTTCTCCCTTAAAGTAAGCCCGGTTATCCTGGTCTATGGAGGATACATAAGTACAGTCCGGTTTATGGATTTTCTTTGTATGAATATTCAGAACAAAATCGCAGGTATCCGGTGCAGCGTTGCTGACAACCTCCTCCGTCTCTTCCCTCTGATTATCATTTCCCTGACCGTTATGATTTTTTTCTCCCGGTGTATAATCGTTGCAGGGTTCTTGGTCAAAGGTAATCATCTGGCCATCGCTGTAGGCTGTTATGGTTCCCTGCTTGTCTGTACGAAACAACGGTATCTGAAAGCTTTCTATCAATTCCACCGTATCCTGTCTGGGATGGCCATAGCTGTTTCCATCCCCACAGCTTATTACCGCATAAGAGGGATTGACTGCCTGGAAAAAATCACGGCTCACATGGGAACCATGGTGATTCATCAGACAGACCTCCGCCTGTATATCCAGCCCTGCATCAAGGATTTCTTTTTCTCCCTGCAATCCAATGTCCCCTCCGATATAAAATTTATTTTCTCCATTTTCAAGGATAATTCCCACTGAATCCTGATTCTCGTCCTCGTGCCCATAGGCAACTGGTGAGATTACCCGAAATTCTGCGCTTCCCAGTCCAAAGACATCTCCGATTTCCGGGTGCAGTGCCTGGTATCCGGCTTCTTTGACCGCCTCCTGGTAAGATTTATAGATAGATGAGTCTGTGGCATAATCCGGTGTGATAAGAGTGCCTACCGGAAAACTGTGCAGTGCACCAATGGCACCAGCCAGATGGTCTTCATCAAAATGGGAAATCAATATGTAATCCAGTTTTTCAATTCCCTGTTTTTTCAGATAGCTCACCACAAAAGACGAAGTTTCCCTGGCGCCTCCGTCTATCAACATAAATTCTCCCTGAGATTCTGCCAGAATAGCATTTCCCTGTCCCACATCCAAATAGGTGACACTGAGATTCCCAGGTTCCTGTTCCTGACTCAGCGAAGCCTCCCCTTTATCCTGGTTTCCATTGTCATTCACTTCCGCCCTTTGTCCAATCTGCTGCCCTTGGGATGCAGTAAATCCGTCTGTATTACAGCCCATAAGACTGATGGCCATGAGAAAAAGAGCAGCCAAACAATATCTCCATGTATGTTTCAACGCTTTATACTCCCTTCTGTCTCTTTTGTACTGTCTTTTTTCTATAACATCATGTTTCTTCGCTATTGCAAACATATGTTCTTTTAATTCTATCATTGTTTCACCTTTATGTAAAGGACAAAAAACGACAGCATCTGACTGCCTCCTGGATGTAATTATCTCACCTCTTTATCCTTTAACATAAATGAATAATCCGGAATTTGTATAGTCCCCAAACAAATTCCTCTTGCCCAGAGTTTCCCATAGGTGTTATGATAAGAGAGTAATCTTAGAAATAAGGAGGATACCGCTATGCCCGCTATTGCTAGTCAGGAAATGATTCGTCAAAACAACAGAAGGCTGGTTTTGGAATATCTTGTAAACAATCCCCCGGTATCCAGGGCTGACTTATCCAAACACTTAAAGCTGACAAAGGCAACTATTTCCGCCATTGTCCAGGAGCTGATAGACCAGCATTTGATTCTGGAAATCGGCAGTGCAAAGACTTCGCTGGGCCGAAAGCCCATTTTACTGGAATTCAATAAGCAGTATGGTTCTGCTTTAGCTATAGATGTGCGTCCACGGCAGATTATCACTCTTATTTCCAATTTAAAGGGAGAGGATTGCCGTGTAAAAGAATATCCTTTTGACTTGCAGGAGGATTTATTTCAGATACTTTCCCAGATTTTGGACGAAAATCTGGCAGAAAGTCAGAAGACAAACCATAAAGTTGTGGGAGTTTCTATTGGAATTTACGGTGTAGTGCAGCACAACCGGATAATCTTTACCCCTTATTACCCCAGGCCCCGGGCTGACTTATGCTCCAGCCTGAAAGAAAAATTCGGCATTCCGGTAATTATTGAAAACGAAGCCAATCTTTCCGTTTTAGGTGAGTCTGCTTTTCACAGTGACTGTAAAAATATGATTCATATCAATATCCATGACGGTATCGGTATGGGAATTCTTATTGACGGCCATCTGTACAAGGGAAAGGACGGCTATGCCGGTGAATTCGGACACACCATACTCTTCCCTGACGGAAAACCATGCCCCTGTGGCAATTGCGGCTGTTTCGAACTGTATGCTTCGGAAAAAGCAATTTTGGAAGAATATGCTGCACGCATTGGGAAAAACTCTGTAACCCCGGAAGAATTTATATCGGACTATTCTCATAAAATACCTGAAGCAGAAAATATGATGGGACTGTTTGTAAAATACATGTCTATTGGTATCAATAATCTTATCAATACTTTTAATACAGATTTGATTGTACTGAACAGCTCTTTCTCCAATTATATTCCGGATATAAATTCCAAAATCGTTGACTATCTGGCCAGGCATCAGAACAGAGACTGTCAGATTATCCCTTCCAGGCTCCAGGATATTTCCGGTCTTATGGGAGGTATCCGCCTGTGCAGCGAACATTTTCTGAACATTCGGCACCTGAAAATAGAGACCAGCCCAGGAGATTTATTATAAAAACCCCGGACTGCGGTTGAGCATCTATGCAAACAAACTTGCTTACATAGATGCTCGGCCATAGGATGGGCATGATATTTTTCTTCTAACTGTCATTCATAAAAGTTTTTAATTTCGTTCATGAAATCTTCACAAGTTACACATGATTTCAACATATTTTACGGATATACTAAAACCATAAAAATAATACAGAACAAATTATTTTTATATTTTCTTTTTCATATGTCGGCCCGTAAGGGTCGGCTCTCCTTCCTTTAATATTTATAGAGAAAGCCATCGCAGAAAACCTGCGATGGCTTTTACGTTTCACAATTCTTTCCCTCTATCCTTTTATTCTGTACTTGCTGTATTTTCTTCTGAGAATCTATTGGACAATTTTGCAAAATCCTGAAGGCTCAAAGCCTCTCCCCGAATACCCGGTGCAAAGCTACAGTCAGACAGCGCTTTCTGTATTTCTTCCTTGGTAAAATGCAGCTCTGCAGAATTGGCCAGTCCGTTTGCCAAAGTTTTCCTCCGCTGATTAAAAGATGCACGGATAATCCTGAACATCAACTTTACATCAGAAACCTGTACCGGCGGCTCCTTATGCCTGGTAAGACGGATTACCGCACTTCCCACCTTAGGCCTGGGCATAAAACAATTAGGAGGTACATTGGCCACAATATAGGGCCTGGCATAATACTGGACAGCCAGAGACAGGGCACCGTAATCCTTGGTACCAGGTCCTACCTGCATTCTGTCCGCTACTTCTTTCTGTACCATTACAGTGATGGACTCTATGGGCACCTGCTCCTCAAATAATCCCATGATAATAGGCGTAGTAATATAATAAGGCAGATTCGCCACAACTTTGATAGGTTTCCCATCGTTGTACTCCTCTGCCAGTTTTCTGATATTCACTTTTAAAATATCTTCATTTAAAATTGTCACATTGGAATAATCCTTCAGAGTATCTTCCAATATGGGAATCAACGCCTTGTCTATCTCCACGGCAAAAACCTGTCTCGCCGCACTTGCAAGATACTGGGTCATGGTCCCGATACCGGGACCAATCTCCAGAACAAAATCATCTTCTGTCACATTGGCTGCTTTGATGATTTTTTCCAATACATGGGTATCAATCAAGAAGTTCTGCCCGAATTTTTTCTGAAAAACAAAGTCATATTTCTGAAGAACCTCTATGGTTCTCTTGGGGTTTCCCAGATACGGGACTGTCATCTTCTTTCCTCCCTAAATATCAAAATCTTTTTCATAGAGCATGATTCTGCCGCTTTCGTCCAAATGACGCTTGGCAACTCTTTTCCCTGGCCTGCGTCCTTTTCTGGAAGCTTTCTTTATGGATTCGTCCATCATTTCTCTTACGTCTTCAATGGACACCGGGTTCTCCTCGTTCTGGTTATCGCCGATAAGCGTGTACAACGCCAGAACAGCCATATCATCTATCTTGTATCCCAGCTCCTTGGCATATGTCTTGGCAAAAGAAACCAATTCATCGTTGGTAAACACAGGAATCACAATTCTGGAATCGAATTTTTTCATAAATTCCGGATATTTCTCGTCCAGGTCACGGATACCTGCCTTCAAATCTTCCAGGATTACTGTAAGACGGTTTGTCTTAAACTCCATAGCCTTAGACATATTTTCTACAACCTCAGGACTTAAGCTTCCTGCATGCTCTACTACCAAAAAGCCTCCTGACATCTTATCTACCACGGAAACCGGGTCTTTCTTATTCAGCTCTTCCGCTTCAATGAAAGCTGACTTAGCGCCCTTCATCTGTCTCTCTTTGCAGAGAGCCTTAATAAGGCCTTCAGACAGTCTGGTCTTTCCGGAACCTTCCCTGCCAGTGACAATGATATTTCCTGCCTGGGAAGTTTTTGCGCAGGCAGATTCCTGAGCAATGTCCAGGGTTTCCGTAATCTGCTGGCTCATTCCCGGAACCGGAACAAAATATGTAAACAGTCTCCTATGCTCTTCCTCTGTAAGGTGATGGCGCATCAGCCCCTCCACCGCTGTCTGGAAAGCTGCAGACCTATGGCCTGCCTTTGAAGCCACAGAGGCAGTAACCCGTTTCATATGCCCTTCGTCCTGCTGGGCTGCCTGTTGCGTATCCTGCTCGGCAAATACAGTACCGGCCAGCTGCTCCTCCAAAGCCTTGGCAAAATCTGTCTGCTCCAGAGACGCTTTTACCTCATCTACCGGAATCACCTTGGTTGCAGCCTCTTCTACAGAAGCGGAATTCTCTTCTGTCTCAGTTTCCACATCCATAGCTTCTGCTTCCGGCTTTTCTTCTGCTTCTTCCTCTTCCTGAGGCAAAGTCTGCTCCTGGAGACTTTCTTTGACATCTTCCGGTTCTGCAGCGCTTTCTGCTGCTTCCTGCTGTCGGGAAGCCTGTTTTTCTTCCTGATATACCTGCTCTGAAATCTCCGGGTTATCTGTGCTGGTCTCTTCCTCCGGGTATTGGGGGGAATCCGTCACTTCTTCCGCCATCGTAACAGAAACTGTTTCTTCCTCAACGGCTTCAACCACAGGCTCTTCTGTATGGGTGTCTGTATCCAGGGCTTTCTCCAGTACAATTTCTCTGGTGTCTCCTGATACATCTTCAGCCTCTTTCATTGTATTTTCAAATTCCTCTGCCTTAGCTTCCAGGGCCGCTGCTATATTATCTGCCACCATGGCCGCCTTAGCTGCCGCAGGAGCTACCAATCCGTCCTGGGAATTTGTCTGTTCTGTCTCTTCTGCTTCACCGGAAGATACCGTCTGTTCTGTCTGGCTCTGGGAAGTCTCTGCTTCCTGCTGTCCGGATTTTTCTTCCTCTCCCTGTGATGCCGTAGGTATATCCGTAGTTTGCTGATTGTCTGTTTCCTCCGCAACTGCCTGGGCTAATTCATTTGCGGTCTCTGCCAGCAGAGCTTCTAAATCCAACTCTTTCTCTGTAAAATCAGTACGGAAAGCTTCCGGATTTAAATCCTCTGCCTTAAAAGGCTTGGACTGTGGAGCCTGGGCTTTTACTTCCATGGTCATGGTTTTTCCAAAATGGAAGGGCTTGAATTCGGAAGTTGCTCCCAAATTTTCTGGTTCTAAATCCTTCACTACATAATCTTTCCGCTGAGTCTGAGATGAACCTTCCTGTGTGGCCGCTGCCTCTTGCTCTTCGCCAGACCTGCCTCCAAATACACCCATGATATCCTGGGCTGCCTTTGATTTTAATTCCTCTGTCTCGGGCATCTGTACCAGCTCCTCCTGAGGAGCTGTCTCCAAAGAAATGACCTCCGTCTGGTTGTTTTGAGGCGCAATGCTCTTTAAAATATCCTCTAATTCCCGATCACCGGAATCTGCT
>CABSEJ010000043.1 GCA_902476765.1 uncultured Blautia sp. | reverse complement strand
CTTCCAGCTGCATTCCACCGCAGGTGCCGATGCGGATAAAAGTATCTGCTCCGGACATCACTAACTCCTCCATTGCAATGGATGCAGAGGGTCCGCCGATTCCTGTAGAAGTCACGCTCACCTTTACTCCGTCCAGATACCCGGTGTATGTCACATACTCTCTGTTGTCTGCCACCAAAACGGGTTCATCAAAATACTTGGCAATCTTCGCACAGCGCTTGGGGTCACCCGGGAGAATCACATACCGTCCCACATCTCCCTTTCCAACCTGAATGTGATATTGCTTATTCGCATCTTCTGAGTAATTCATTACCATACCCTCTTTCTATTCGTTTTTGTCATATGTACATCTTACCTGTAGTTTCTATTCTTCAAAAGGACTCCAGTCCTTTTTTCGGCATTTATGTGACTTTCCACAATTTTTCATTAGTATTTTTATTTATTTTTACTATATACTATTACAATATTTTTCATTCTTTCTGGCAGTTTTATTCCTGCCAGCAACGAGCCAAGTGGGCATGCTTGCATGTTCGTTTGGCGGTGCTGTATGCCGGTGGCACACGCTTAGCACTGACCGAAGTGGAACGTAGACCTGCCGCAAAAAGCCCGCCAGGCAGGAATGCACTGCGGCGGAGGGGAGTTATGTCGCTAAAGCGACCCAACCCAGGCGGAGAATCCTGCAAAGCGGGATTCTTTTTCAAAATTTTACTGCTCCTTTGGCTTCTTGTATACTTAAAATATTATACTATAGGAGACTTGCTTTTGAAATAGTGGGGGAGAAACTGCTTGACTTTGCCTATATCTCTGCTATAATAAGCATTGCTCGGAGGGCAAGTCATTCAAAGAGAAATGATGAGCTGGATAAGGCGATAGATTGAAATATCTATCCTTTATTCAGCTCTTTTTTTGAATTCGGACAGCATTGAAGCAATATCTGCTTTACCCTGTTTAAAAAATTTTCTAACAAAATTTGCAATATGAAAAGGAGGAGAATTTATGGATTTTTTAAAGGGAAACATTCGCTCCCTGTATTTTAAGTATCTGGCTGCAGCCTTCGGAAGTGCTTTGATTACTTCTGTTTATTCTATTGTAGATATGGCTATGGTAGGGCAATATCAGGGGCCGGAGGGCACGGCAGCTTTAGCTGTTGTGGCCCCTATCTGGAATATTATTTACAGCCTGGGCCTTCTTATGGGCATTGGAGGCTCTGTGATTTACGGTCTTATAAAGGGTCAGGCAGAAAGCAGCAGTCAACGGGAATATCAGTATTTTTCCACGGCTGTTATAGGTTCTTTCATCCTTGCCGCTGTTTCATGGGCTGTCATTGTATTTTTTGACAGTGAACTGCTGACATTTTTCGGTGCAGAGGGAAATCTTCTGCCTTTAGCCAAAGCCTATATGATACCTATCAAGTTTGTGCTGCCTTGCTTTTTATTCACTCAGATGTTGGCCGCTTTTCTGCGAAATGACAACAATCCCACTTTAGCTACTCTGGGAACCTTGTCCGGAGGTATCTTTAATATTTTTGGGGATTATATATTTGTTTTTGTTTTTGATATGGGAATCTTCGGAGCAGGATTGGCTACAGCCATAGGTGCTGTTATTTCTCTTGTTGTTATGCTGACCCATTTTTTCTCAAAGAAAAACTCCCTGGTTTTTGTAAGACCAGAGAATTTTTTCAGCAAGTTAAAGAAAATAACTGTCACCGGCTTTTCCACCTTTTTTATAGATATTGCCATGGGAATTTTAACTATCCTGTTTAACCGGCAGATTATGAAATATTTAGGCACCAATGCTCTTTCTGTATACGGAATTATTGTCAATATCAGTACCTTTGTTCAGTGCTGCGCCTACAGTGTCGGACAGGCTGCGCAGCCTATTTTGTCTGTAAATTACGGCGCCAAAGCAGGGCAAAGAATACGGAAGACTCTTAGATACGCCCTTTATTCCGCCGGCTTTTTCAGTATTTTATGGACACTGCTGTCTCTTTTAATACCCAATGTGTTTGTGAAAATATTCATGACTCCAACAACAGAAATTTTACATATAGCCCCGGCAATCATCCGCTGTTACGGACTGTCCTTTCTGCTGCTGCCCTTGAATATTTTCTCCACCTATTATTTTCAGGCGCTGATGAAGCCCCGGGCCTCCTTCCTTGTTTCCGTGTCCAGAGGACTTATTATCAGCGGTATCCTGATTACCATTCTGCCTCTTATCCAGGCTGATTGTCTCTGGTTCACCATGCCGTTGACAGAATTGCTGGTCGCAGTTTTTGCCATAGCTGCTATGAGCAGGTACACCCGACAATTGCCGGTAAAGGGAACAGAATAAACTATAAATACCCCCAGTGTGCAAAACCCAAATCTCTCTCGCACACTGAGGGTATTTTTTATCCTTTAAGGATTACAATTTCTTTACAAACAAGGCCCGAATGGCGTTCAGCACTGCCAGTATCATAACCCCTACATCTGCAAAGATAGCGGCCCACATATTGGCAATTCCCAGGGCTCCCAGTATAAGGCAGATAACCTTGATTCCAATAGCAAACCAGATATTCTCATAAACAATGCCAAGGCATTTTCGGGAAATCCTAATGGCTTTGGCAATTTTCAGAGGCTCGTCGTCCATAAGGACCACGTCTGCAGCCTCAATGGCTGCATCAGAGCCCATAGCTCCCATGGCAATACCAATATCCGCTCTGGAAAGCACCGGGGCATCGTTGATGCCATCGCCCACAAAGGCAATCACATCGTTTTCCTGCCTGTGAGCCAGCAGTTCCTCCATTTTCTCCACCTTACCCTGTGGAAGCAATTCGCTGTAAACTTCATCAATTCCCAGCCGTTCCGCTACCTGGGCAGCCACTTTCTTGCTGTCTCCTGTCAGCATGACGGTCTTCTGGATTCCTGCTTTCTTCAGGGCCGTCACTGCTTCTTTGGCCTTTGGTTTCTCTACATCAGAGATAAGAATATGTCCTGCATAAGCACCGTTCACGGCCATATGGATAATGGTTCCTACCTGATGGCAGTCCTCATAAGGAATTCCCAGCCTCTCCATCAGCTTTATATTTCCTGCGGCCACCTCTGTGCCGTCTACTTTGGCTGTGACTCCCTGGCCGCTGATTTCCTGAATGTCTGTTACCCGGCTTCGGTCCAATTCCTTTCCGTAAGCCTTCTGGAGACTTTTACTGATGGGATGAGGGGAAGCACTTTCTGCAAGAGCCGCATATTCCAGCAGCTTCTCCTCCTCCATCTGGCTGTGATGAATTCCGCTTACCTGAAAGACACCCTGGGTCAGGGTACCTGTCTTGTCAAAGACAATGGTCTTGGTCCTGGACAGAGCTTCCAGATAATTAGAGCCCTTTACCAGAACTCCTTCCTTGCTGGCTCCTCCGATACCTGCAAAGAAGCTGAGAGGAATACTGATAACCAAAGCACAGGGGCAGCTGATAACCAGGAAGGTCAGGGCCCGGTAAATCCAGGTTCCCCAGTCTGCCGCCAGTCCCATAATTCCCATACGCACCAGAGGAGGCAGCAAGGCCAGGGCAATGGCGCTGTACACTACTGCCGGGGTGTAAACTCTGGCAAACTTCGTGATAAAATCCTCTGGTTTCGATTTTCTGGAGCTGGCATTTTCTACCAAATCCAGAATCTTGGAAACCGTAGATTCTCCGAATTCCCGGGTGGTCTGAATTTTCAGCAGGCCGCTCATATTGATACAGCCGCTGATAATCTCGTCTCCTGCCTTTGCCTCTCTGGGAAGGCTTTCTCCCGTAAGAGCGCTGGTATTCAGGGTAGAAGTTCCCTCCAGGATGATTCCGTCAATGGGAACTTTTTCTCCCGGCTGCACCACGATTACCGTTCCGATTTCCACCTCGTCCGGTTCAACCTGTACCAGCTTCCCATCCTGTTCCACATTGGCATAATCCGGGCGGATGTCCATCAGCTCACTGATATTTCTCCGGCTTTTGCCTACCGCATAACTCTGGAACCACTCGCCTACCTGGTAAAAAAGCATAACCGCAATGGCTTCCGTATAGTCTCCGCTGTCAAAAACCGCAATGACAATAGCTCCCAGAGTGGCAATGGTCATTAACAGACATTCATCAAAAGGCTGCCGGTTGAGAATTCCTTTAAAAGCTTTCCGCAAAATATCATAGCCAATAATCAGATACGGTATCATATACAGCAGAAATCTTATCAATCCCTGGATGGGAAGGAAATGAAGTATCACCATTAAAACCCCGGATACAAGAATTCTTACAAGCATTTTTTTCTGTTTTTTATTCATGGGGAAACCTTCTCTCTATAAGAAAATCTCACAGTCGTCCTCAACCTTTTTACAGTTTTTGAGCACTTCTTTCATAACGGCTTTAGGGTCCTGGCCCTCTTCAAATTCCACCTGCATTTTCAGTGTCATAAAATTCACTGTAGCCTGCTTTACTCCTGCTGTCTTGTTTGCAGCCTCCTCCATTTTGTTCGCACAGTTTGCACAGTCCACTTCAATTTTATATGTTTTCTTCATAACAAAACTCCTCTCCGGCTCCATGTTTCTTTTTATCATGGGCTTTTCTTTTTAATTAAATGATTATTTAATCGTTGACTATACTTTATCCCGGATTGTATAATAAGTCAAGAGAATCTTCCTCCATTTTCCCATTTGGGCTAAAAGAAATCCCAAATGGAGCAGAATCAAAAGACAGGAAGAAATTTAATAAAGCCAAGGCATGGAAAAGTCTGCATAACCCCACTGGTTGCTTTGGCAGAAAGGCGGAATACAGATATGGAACATACAACTCTTCCTCATTCTCATGGAACAAACGAAGAAAAGGTTATGGAACACATGCCGGATGAACAGGAAATCCTGGGCGTTTCTGAGGCCATGAAACAGCTTGGAGACCCCAGCCGTCTGCGTATATTCTGGCTTCTGTGTCATTGTGAAGAATGTGTAGTAAACATAGCGGCTCTGGTAAAGATGAGCAGCCCTGCGGTTTCCCATCATTTAAGGCTTTTAAAAGCCAGTGGTCTCATTGTCAGTCGCCGGGAGGGAAAAGAAATGTATTACCGGACTGCTGACACACAGCTGGCTCAGGTGCTTCACCATACCATTGAAAAACTGGGACAGATTACCTGTCCTCAGGAATCCCCAACCATTTTATGAAATAAGGAGAATTATCATGGAAAAAAATCCCTGCAGTAATATGGAAGACATGGTCCGGGAGGTATCCTGTGGTACCATGCTTCACGTTCTTCATCCCATGGGCCAGGAATCTCTTCAAAAGCATTCTACTCCTTTAGTGGATTCTCCCAAAGCCCGGCTGAAAATAGAAGAATACGCCCTTTATCCGGGGCTTCATATTTCTTTTCACTACTATCAGGCCCCTGGCTTTTATTTTCACCATCGTCATCCGGAATCCCTGATGTCCATTAACCACTGCTGCCAAGGACGCATTGGCTGGAACATGGAAAACGGCCTAAGCCTCTACTTAGGCCAGGGAGACCTTTCCCTGCACTTTAAAGATAACTGCGGGGAATCCCAGGTTACCCTGCCCCTTGGCTTTTACCAGGGAATCTCTGTCAGCGTGGATTTAAACATCCTGAAAAAGAATCCACCGGAGCTTCTGAAGGAGGCAGGTCTGGACACAGAAATGCTCCGGCTGAAATTCTGCAGCCGAGAAAAGATAGCCGCCTTTCCTGCCAGTCCCAGGATTGAGCATATCTTCTCTCAGCTCTATGATTTGCCGGAGCATATGAAAGTTCCCTATATGAAATTAAAATGCCAGGAGCTTCTTCTGTTTCTCTCTATGATAAGCCCCGAAGAAACCAGACCGCTGGACAAATATTATTCCGGTCAGGTGGAAATTATTAAAGAGGTCCACCGTCTGCTGACAGAAAATCTGGAGAAACGCTATACTATCCAGCAACTTTCCAGGAAGTATCTCATCAATACCTCCGCCCTGAAAAATATTTTTAAGTCTGTCTACGGCCTTCCCCTGGCCTCCTACATGAAGGAATACCGTATCCGCCAGGGAGCCCGTCTGCTTCTGGAAACCTCAGAAAGCGTCTCACGGATAGCAGCCCTGGTGGGCTATGAGAATCAGAGCAAATTCACCACAGCCTTTAAAAGCATTATGGGAGTGCTGCCCACAGACTACCGGAGGCAGGGTCTCCAGGCTGAAGCCCCCTTGCGGGCAGCAGAGCATAAAGTTTAATCAAAAAGAGCAATTCTTTTTACCAGGCTTTCCTTCTCCATCTGCCGGTAAAGAACAAGAGGAAGCAGGATGCAGATAACCAGCAGCAGTCCCAGAATCAGTATAAGACCGGTCCAGGGATAAGCATATTTGAAATAGGCCACCTTGCTGTCCATATACCGGTGCAGTATCTGCAGCACTCCGGTACCTAAACTTATGGTGAGAGCTGTGACGATTATCCAGTAGAATATACCCTCCTGAATCAACATGGCTATTGTCTGCTTTCCTGTCATCCCCACACTTTCCATCACTGCCAGCTCTTTTTTTCTGGACAGCATTCCTGTTGCCAGCACATTAAAGTAATTAGCCAGCCCCAAAAGAATCAGTACACCGCTGAGAGCCCCGGAAATCACCCGGTTAGTAAGAATATAGCTCTGGGCGCTGGCCAAATCCTCTGCTTTTACCAGAAGGAAATACATCATATTTTTGTCCTTTTGCTGTTCTTTCTGAAGAAGCTTCTGAATGGCGGCTCTGGCTCCCGGCTCCTTATCTTTCTCTACATTTAACTCCATTCCAAAGGTAACTTCTCTGCTCTGAAGAGATGCAAATCCCTTTTCACTGACCAGGAAATACCAGATGCCCGGCCCATGCCATGTCATGTTAAAATCAGGAAAATTTTTGGCCCGAATGTCCAGGTATCCGCTGATTTCCATTTCTCCCATATTCTCATACTCCAGATTTTCCTCAGAATCCGGTGATTTCTCCAGATACTTTGCAAGGTCTTCCCCGGTGGGAAGCTGCCAAAGCTTAAGAGGCAAGCCTACTTTTTTGTCTGCCTCTTCCTGGAGAGCAGGGGACAGTTCATGATTATGCAGCAGCAGAATTCCTCTGCCCTGACGAACTGCCTCTATATCTGCCCGCAATCCTTTTTCTTCCACATAATCCTCCAGAATATCCAGATATTTCTCCTCTGCTATTTGAATGGTTGCCGATTCGCTTCTTCCCGGCTGACCTTGGCCCTGCAGCTCCTGCTCCTCCTCTGTCAAAGTCCAGAGTCCCTGTGTACTGTTGGCTTCCATCATAGGCTGCAATACTTCAGCACCATTATCCACAATGGCATAACCGCCCCGGATAATCTCTGACTGCTCCGGCAGCATACCCTGGATATTCCAGAGCTGTTCCTTCAATTCCCGGGAAATAGGTGTGTATTCCCGCACAAATTCTCCGCTGAATACAGATTCCTGGTCCTCATAGTCACTGAATGCCATATAGTCTGCCTTTATAGAGAAATCATTCCGCTTTTCAATGGAGTTGGTATAATCCGTACCCACGCCCATCACAATAGAGCCCAGAGCCATAACAATTCCCAGGGTCAGGGACAAGATAGTAAGGAGAAACCTGATCCTGTACCTGGTAAGGTTCTGCCATGCCATTTTCCAGATTTCCTCTCCGGCCCGGCGTTGTCTTCCCGGTTTTCTCCGCCCCTGTATTAGCCTCTCCGGTTTTTCCCTCTCTGATTTTCTGCATCTCCGATTTACAGTCTGGGTATTTCCCGGCTCTGCTTTTCCTGCTCTGCTTCCGGCTTTTCTTTGTCTCTGGATTGGCTGTAACTCCACTCCTGTATAATGAAGGGACTCCACCGGATTCATGGCAGCGGCCTTTCTCAGAGCCCATGCCGTGGCCCCGGCCATAACAAGAGCCGTAAAGACCATAGACGCAGCCAAAAGCTGGGGCCGCAGCCGTATCATTTCTGCGGATTTCCCGTAATTATAAAGATAAAGATTTCCAAGAGCCCAGGGTACCAGCCATAAAAGCACTATGGCAGATAAAATAAGTCCCAATCCGGTTCCCGCTCCCAGGGCCAGTCCGGTTTGGGAAAAATACAGCTTTCTTATCTGTTTTCCCGTGGTTCCCAAAGTATCCAAAAGGCCAATCTGACGGATTTCCTTCTGCATGGTAATATACAGCACATTATATATCAGCAGAAACACGCAGGTCAGTACCAAGGCAGCGCAGAAGCCGGCCATACGATAGCTTCCCAAAAACTCCTCCATGGTTGTATAGGCAATAGAGCTTTGGCCCAAAAACTGCTGGGCTCTGTCTATGGTGGGAATATCCTCGTACAAGGCTGCTTCCACCTCATATCCGTCTATGGTGTCATTCTGCTGTATCAGAAGGCGGTCCGGTTCCTTCAGACTCATACCCCAGGCCTCCAGCTGGCTTTCGCTGATATAGCCTGCGGGAGGATAAACAGCAGGGTCCACATAATCCCTGTACCAGCCGCAAAGCGTAAAGTCCATCTTCTGTTCTGTGGCCTGTCCTTCTCCTTCTTCTGAAAAAATCTTCACGGTTCCGGAAATTCTCATCCCCTCCTTGGGATTCTCAGTCCCCATACTTTCCAGCGCCCGCAAAGGAAGCATCAGTTCCCCCTCCTTCTGAGGATAATGGCCGGTAACGCCTGTATAGGCCGGAAGTGTCATTTCTTCCCAGGCAACGGGGTCCATAGCATTCAGCCCTATGACCGTATCCTCACCCACCAACAGGTTCCCCGGGCTTTTTTCTCTGCCCACAGATTGGATATAGGACAGCTGGCTGATAGCCTGATACTGGTCCATAGTTCCACGTTCCAGCATAGTGCTGGCTGTGGTTCCGTTGCTTCTGGCTCCCTGGATATACTCTGCTTCTATTTTTCCCAGAGAAATGCCGAAAACCGCAGCCAGCACCGTAATACTCAGGGCAGCTGCCACCGTAAGAATCCAAAATCTGCCGCTGTTATAGCGGATACTGGCTTTCGTCAACATCCAGACTGCCCGCCGGTTATTATTGGGAGTCTCTTTTCTGCCTCTTTTCATAGGTCTTTCTCCCCTTTCCTCACAATCCTTCCGTCCTCCATAGGCAGAATCCGGTCTGCCATCTGAGCCATCTCCTCGTCATGGGTCACCATAACCACAGTCTGATGAAAGGTATAGGCACAGGTTTTCAACAGGCCGGCCACCTCCATGCTGGCCTTAGAATCCAGGTTTCCCGTGGGCTCGTCAGCCAGGATAATCGCAGGACGGGCACAGAGCGCCCTGGCCATGGCAGCTCTCTGCTGCTGTCCTCCGGAAAGAGTAGCAGGCATCTGCCACAGCTTTTCCTCCAGCTTCAGGGCTTCCGCTACTTTTTTCAGATAAGCTTCATCTGGTTCTGCCCCGTCCAGCCTGAGAGGCAGCAGAATATTGTCGTAAACATTCAGAATAGGAACCAGGTTAAACTGCTGGAACACAAATCCCACATTCCTCCGGCGAAATATAGTCCTCTCCTCCCGGCTCATTTCAGAAAGATTTTTCCCCCGGATATATACCTGCCCTTCCGTAGGAGTATCCAGTCCTCCCAGCATATTCAGCAAGGTGTTTTTTCCGCAGCCCGAACTGCCTATCAAAGCCACAAACTCTCCCTCCTCAATAGACAGCTCCACTCCGTCCAGAGCCCGGACCTGGCAGCTTTGATTTTCAAAATACTTTTTTAGCCCTTTTGTTCTTAAAATTTCCATGAACTTCCTCCTTTCCTGTTATCCTCAGTATAAAGAGGAAATCTAACAATCCTCTAACAAAAAGAAAATATTTCAGGAAAGATAGATTTCAGCTAAGGTCCCCTTTTCCTCTGCTTTTATCCGCACAAAGCCCTGATGCAGAAGTACAATCTCCCTGGTCAGGTACAGGCCGATACCAAAGCCCTCCTGTTTTCCTGCATTTTTTCCCCGATAGAACCTCTGGAACAGACGGCTCACCTCTTCTCCGGCGATTCCTATGCCCCAGTCTCTTACCCAGATGCGGACAAACATCTGGTTTTTCTCAGCACCCAAAACCACCCGTCCCTTTGGATAACTGTATTTGATACTGTTGTCCAGCAGATTCATCACCGCCTCAGAAAGCCAGTTCCCGTCATGGGGAAAATCCAGACTTTGGGGCAGGTCCAGTACAAGCTGCACTCCTTTTGCCCCGGCCTGCTTTTCCATGGCTTGGGCCGCCTGGCTCAAGGTTAAAATACCGTCTCTTTCTTCCTTCCGAATCTGAATCATTCCGTTTTCCAGCCTGGACATTTTCATAAAACTTTCCGTGAGAAAATGTATCTTCTGTTCCGAAATTTCCAGAGCCCTGATATAGGTTTCCCTCTCTTCCCGGCTACAATCCTCCTTTAAAAACTCCAGATAACTTTCCATGTTTGTCAGGGGATTTCTCAGCTGATGAGCGATTTCTGTAATCAGCTTCTGAATAGAATCCCGTTCCTGTTCCACCTTTTCCAGATAGGCCTGATTCCGGTTCTGGATTTGGAAAAGCTGATGGCGAATCTTAGAATCCAGGGTCTCCTGCTCCATGTTCCTATCCTCCGGTTTTTTCCCCTCCAGCAGCCTGCCCAGACAGAGGGAAATTTGCTGTAACTCTCTCTTATTCCTTTTTTTCTGTAAAAAAAGCCCTCCTGCTGCCGCCAGAAAACCCAGAGCCAGCAAGAAGGCCGCCACATAAATCCACATATTTTTTCTCCTATGTTCCCATCCGGTAGCCCTGACCAAAAATATTTTCAATCAAGGTTTCTCCCAGAGGGGCCAGCTTTTTCCGCAGCCGGTTCACGGTAACGCTTACGGTATTCTCTCCTACAAACATACCATCCATGTCCCAGACCTGCTCTAAAATCTGCTCCTTGGTGAGAATCCGTCCCTTATTTCTGGCAAACAGCTCCACCAGCCGGTATTCCTTAGGAGTCAGGGACACTGGTCTACCCTGAAGGCTGACTCTTCTGCCCGGAAAATCAATTTCCAGTCCTTCATAAGCAAAGCTTTCCTTCTCCTCCCGGCTTCTCCGCAGCACTGCCTGAACCCGCTTCATCAGCACCCGCATGGGAAATGGCTTTACCACATAATCGTCAGCCCCTGCTTGAAAGGCCTCCAGCATATCCTCCTCCTGGTCCCTGCCTGTGAGAAAAATAACCGGAGCCTGTTCTTTTCCCAGGATTTCCCTGCAAAGCCGGATTCCGTCTCCGTCCGGCAGGTTTATATCCACCAGGTATAAATCCGGCTTTTCCTTAGCCAGCCTGCGGCCTTCTCCCACAGAAAAAGCCTGAAGGGTTTGAAAGCCTTCTTTCTCTAAAGCAATTTTCAGTGCCTGGTTCAGCAGCGGCTCATCTTCTATAATGCCGATTTTTTCCATTGTCCTGCCCCTCCTCGTCTCTTCCTCACTGACAGATTGGCTGCCTGGCCCCGGAAATCTATATTTTTTCCTGCCCGGCTTCCTCTTCCTGCTCACGCTGTTCCAAATCCGTCTGTATACCCTCCAAAAAAGGCACCAGATAATTTCCTTTTCTTTTGAGAAATACCCCAAAAGCCAGCTCGCTGTATTTAAAATGCTTTGGCCCTCCCTGCTGCCCTCTCTTCCAAAACCGGTACATCTCCCGGAAGGGCATATAATACATTTCATCCCGTCCGGCAAAATATAGTATCAAAAAAGCAATACCCTGCTGGGCTTCAAAATCCTTCATAAATTCCACCTGATGGCCGTGGATGTTCTGGAGGGGAAAGCTGTCTGTCCGGCATTCCTTTGCGTCGAAGCACACAGGAATCCCCTGGACCACACCGATATAATCCACTGTACTTTTTTTGTCAAAATAAGCCAGGGTAATATG
This sequence comes from uncultured Blautia sp., assembly GCA_902476765.1. Classification (GTDB taxonomy): domain Bacteria; phylum Bacillota; class Clostridia; order Lachnospirales; family Lachnospiraceae; genus Blautia. The sequence goes on along the minus strand of CABSEJ010000043.1, from coordinate 8,428 downwards.
TCTGCTCTGCTGCTCTATCCGCACCGGGGTAATGGGTGTGGGTACCTTCTGAATCAGGGCCAGCCCTTTCTCCCGGTATTTTTCGCAGGTATGGTTTATGTATTCTTCCAGGGCAGAACCCCGAAGACCTCTGGAATTCCAGGTAGCCATTAGCTCTCCTCCTACTTCAGCATTTTGATTCCCGGGAAGTATTTCAGCACTGCCTTGCCCAGAATCTTATCCTCTTCCACATATGTATTCTGCCAGAATCTGGAATCCTTAGAATAATTCCGGTTATCTCCCAGCATGAAATAGCAGTCCTCCGGCACCTCATAAGGCCCGTAATCTCCCACCGGGGTCTCCGGAGTGAAGCTGTCATCCAAAGGGGTGTGGGAACCGTCAATATACACCTTGCCGTCCCGGATTTCTACAGTCTCCCCCGGCAGTCCGATAACCCGCTTAATAAAAAGCTGGCTCTCGTCATCCGGGAATTTGAATATCACAATATCAAACCGCTCCGGTTCCCCAAAGGTATAAGCCAGCCGGTTCCCGAAAATCCTGTCCCCTGTCATAATGGTATTTTCCATGGACTCCGAGGGAATCTTAGCATTTATCAGCAGAAAGTTATTGATAAGCAAAACAACCACCACTACAATGATAATCATCTTCACATATTCCAGCAGTTCTTTCCAAAATTTATTCATGGTCTCTCTCCCTTATTTTCTTCCCAAGGCTCCTCTGAAAATCCTTCTTCTCCCAACACCTTCAAAAAAAGCTCCGGGGGACTGGCTGTCACTGTCTTCCCGGAAAGTCCCTGAAGGCATCCCTCCTCTTTTTGGAAACAAAGCTTCCAGGCATGAAGAAGCTGGGTTTCTGCCCCGTATTTTTCCCGGTAGTATCCATTGCATTTTTTCTCCCCGTATTTCCAGTCCCCAATCACCGGATGTCCCATAGAAGCCAGATGTGCCCTTATCTGGTGAGAGCGGCCGGTAAGGAGCTGTACCTCCAATAAGGTATCTCCCCTTCCTGATACCTCCAAAGGTCTGTATTTTGTCTCAATAGGCTGGCTATCCGGCTTCCGGACAGAAGAGATTGTTACCCGGTTGGTTTTCTCATCCTTTGCCAGAAATCCTTTACAGTGACAGGGCTTATCCACCCTTCCTTTTACCAGGGCCAGGTAATACTTTTTCATACTCCTCTCCCGGAACCGCCGGGACAGCTCCTGAAGACCCTGGATACTTTTCCCCGCTGCCACCAGCCCGCTGGTATTCCTATCCAGACGGTTACAGATACCGGGACGAAAGCCCTGGAAGGTCTGTTCTGTCTCCTCCTCCATCAGGTATCCTGTAATATACTCTACCAGGGACACATCATCCTTAGCCGCCTTCTGAGACAGCATACCCACAGGCTTATTCACAAACAATACCTGCTCATCCTCATAGACAATATCCAGGTTTCCTCTGGCTCCCCTGAGCTCCTCTCCCCGGAATTTCTCTATGGTTTCCCGGGCCAGAAACAGCCGGATTTCATCTCCTGCCCTGAGAATTTCCATGCCCTGGGCTTTTTTGCCGTTTAAGGTAATATTTTTCTTTCTCAGCATTTTATAGAGAAAGCTTTTGGGGGCCTCTTTTAAATATTTTCCCAGATACTTGTCCAGGCGCTGCCCCTCCTGCTTCTCTTTTATGACCAATTGTTCCATTTTATCTCCTAAAGGGAAATTGCGTAAATCACCCTCATTATTTTCTCATTTCTGGTAAGGTTTGGCTCGTCCGGGTCAGGATGGAATTTAATATCCTTTTCCAGTGCTTCCCTGTGTTCCCACATGGAATCCAGACGGGCCGTGTAATCCTGCAGTCTGGTAAATATCTTCACCTTCACATAAAACCCATTCTGCCGCAGAATATCCTGTATGTGCTTTTCCACAAAGGCCACATCGGTTTTTTCCCGGCTGGTATAACCTGCCACCGTGTTTCCCACTACGGACAAAGAGTCCAGAAAGGACTGTTTCTCATAAGCGGAAATCACCAGCTCATAAGCGCACACCAGACCGTGGCGGTGCTTCTGGATTTCCTGGTAATCCTCCTGCTTCATAGGCTTTTGCAGAAACATCATAATCATGCCAACCGCAAACTTACAGGCCGGCAGACAGGCTACCACCGCCACTACGGTAAACATGGTATTTCTGGTACGGTTAATATACAACCCGGTAAAAAATACCAAAAGAGGGGCCACAAAGGCCAGCACTGTATAGAGAACTCGCTTTCTTTGCTGTGATTTGATGTACCCGTAATCTCCCTTGCGGATTTTTTTCTTTGTTTCCTTCATGCTTTTGTCTTCTCCTCCACTATCTTCAGCAGCAGACTCTGGATTTTTTGCCCGGTAGCTGCTCCCAAGGCCTTCATGGCCAATCCGTACAGAGAAAGCTCCCTGCCCCTGGCACCGTCTTTCAAAGCCTTTCTTACTACCTTTTCCGGCTTAGCGATAAAAAACTTTTTATAGCCGGGCATATGCTCCCTGCCTCCCATTTTCTCCAGAAAAGGAGTGTCCACAGGTCCCGGGCACACTGCTGTCACCGTAATGCCAAGAGGTCTTACCTCCCGATGCAAAGCCCTGGAAAAGCTAAGCACATATGCCTTGGTGGCTGCATAAACCCCAAAACCCGGCTGAGGCAGAAAAGCTGCTCCGCTGGCCAGGCAGAAAATCCTTGTATGATTTCTGCAGTAGGGCAGGCACATACGGGTAACTGCCGTAAGCGCCGTACAATTCAGTTCTGTCATGGAAACAACTTCCTCCCCGGAGAGAGACTCCAGCTTTCTCTGAATACCTGTACCTGCCGCATTTACCAGTATCTTAACCAGGGGGCTTTGCTCCTTTAAAAGAGTCTCCAGCCTTTGCCTGTGTTCCTGTCTGGTAATGTCCAGAGGAAGGATTCGCAGCTTTAAATTTTTCATTTCTCCCCGGAGAGCTTCTAATCCTTTCTCCCTCCTGGCAATGACCCAGATTTCATCCAGCCAGGCATAGGCCTGGTCTATCTGCCGGACAAACTCTCTGCCCATGCCGGAGGAAGCTCCGGTAACAATTCCTATTCTCATGTTCATCCTCTTTCTTGCCTGGGACTTATGTGTCATCATGCCTGTCTCGCCAGACATATCCCTTTCCTGTGTACCTCCCTGCCCGAAGGTAACGAGTCTAGGCCTTTTTCTTTTTATGCACATTCCGTATGGTTTTCTTTTTGTCTCTCTGTCCCTGAAAAGTTTGTTTGCCCGGCTCCTGCTTTCCGCCCATTTTCCTTTGACTTCTGCCTTTCCCTGCCCCTGCTTTGACTGGATTTATGTCTTTTCTCTCTCCCTGTCTTCTGGTCTCTGCTTTTTGCGGACGAATCAGACATTTGGGACCGAAACCGATTAAATCTTCTCTGCCTGCTTTTTCAAGAGCTTCCCGTACCAGATTGTAATTCTCCGGCTTCCGGTACTGCAGCAGCGCTCTCTGCATGGCCTTCTCATGAAAGCTTTTGGGCACATATACCGGCTTACCCGTCCTTGGGTCCACGCCGGTATAATACATACAGGTAGACATAGTGGAAGGCGTAGGATAAAAATCCTGAACCTGTTCCGGCATAAAGCCAATGTCCCGGACATATTCCGCCAGCTTCACTGCCTCCTTCAAGGTAGACCCGGGATGAGAGGACATTAGATAGGGAACTGCATACTGCTTTTTCCCGTATTTTTCATTGGCTCTCTCAAACCTTCTTAAAAATTCCTCATAAACCCTATGCTCCGGCTTTCCCATATAATACAATACCTGGTCTGACACATGCTCCGGAGCCACCCGCAGCTGTCCGCTGACATGGTACTGAACCAGTTCATTTAGAAACTCCGGTGAAGGGTCTTGATTCACATAATCAAAACGAATGCCGGAACGGATAAACACCTTCTTAATCCCCGGCAAGCTTCTCATTTTTCTCAAAAGAGCCAGATAATCTTCGTGGTCCGCCTCCAGGTTCTTGCATGGCCTGGGAAACAGACACTGGCGATTGGTGCAGATTCCTTTTGTCATCTGCTTTTTACAGGAGGGATGGCGAAAGTCTGCCGTAGGCCCTCCCACATCATGGATATAGCCTTTGAAATCCGGTTCCTTCGTATAAGCCCTGGCTTCCCGCAGCATGGACTCATGGCTTCTGGTCTGGACAATCCTTCCCTGATGGAAGGCCAGTGCGCAGAAATTACAGCCTCCGAAACAGCCTCTGTTGCTGGTGATGCTGAAACGTATCTCTTCAATAGCCGGAATGGTTCCCTGGCTTTCATACATGGGATGATAAGTACCCACATAGGGCAAATCGTAAATCTCGTCCATTTCCTGCTGGCTCAAAGGCTTGGAGGGAGGATTCTGTACCACAAAGCCTCTGGTTCCATAAGACTCCGCCAGAATCTTCCCCTGAAAAGCCTCTGCATTGTCATACTGTATTTTAAAGCTTTCCCCGTAAGCCCCCTTCCTTTCCTGAAGTTCCTGAAAGGAGGGAAGCACCAGGCAATCCTTAGGAGGTTCCTTGGCTTTGTACACAGTTCCCGGAACAAAGGTAATATGGCTGGGAGGTATTCCCTTGTCCAGAGCCTGGGCAATCTGAAGGATACTTCTTTCTCCCATACCATAGGAAATCAAATCTGCCCCGGAGTCCATGAGAACAGAGCGCTTCATACGGTCAGCCCAATAGTCGTAGTGAGCAAGACGGCGCAGGGAAGCCTCGATTCCTCCCAGAATAACAGGAGTATCCTTATAGGTCTGGCGAATCAGATTGCTGTACACGGTAACTGCCCGGTCCGGCCGCAGTCCCATTTTCCCTCCAGGAGAATAAGCGTCTGTTTTTCTGTGCTTTTTTGCCACAGTATAATGATTCACCATGGAATCCATGTTTCCTGCAGATACCAGGAAGGCCAGCCTTGGCTCCCCGAAAACAGCGATGCTTTCCTTATCCCGCCAATCCGGCTGGGCAATCATGGCTACACTGTAGCCTCTGCTCTCCAGCAGCCTGGTGATAATGGCGGCTCCGAAGGAGGGATGGTCCACATAAGCGTCCCCGGATATATAGACAAAATCCGGCTGAAAGATTCCTCTTTCCTCCATCTCCTGCCGTGTCACAGGCAAAAATTTCTCACTCATAGTTTTTCCTCTAACAGCTCCCGGTAATCCCGGATATACCAATCTGCCAGTTCTCTTTTCTTCTTTTCCTGCTTTCTGCTGAACGCATCCTCCACAGCGCAGACCTTCATGCCTGCACGCTTTCCTGCTAAAATACCCATAGGTACATCCTCAAAGACCAGGCAGTCCTTAGGAGACACCCCTAATTCCTCTGCAGTTTTCAGATACACATCCGGCGCCGGTTTACTATTTGGCACATCACAGCAAGTGGTAATACAAGAAAAATACTCTTCTATTTCATGGGCTTTCAGTACCATGGAAATCAGTTGAATACTGTTGCTGGAGCTGATACCCACGGCTATATCCCTTTTCTTCAATGCCTGTAAAAATTCTCTGGCCCCCGGTTTCAGGGGAACCTGATGGCAGTATTTATATTCTGCCATTTTAACCCATATTTCTTTAATCTCTTCAATAGACTCTCCCAGATGAAACCGCTCCTTAAAGAACAGAGCTGTTTCTGTAAAGCCCATGCCCTCCAGCTCATCCTGAAAGGCCTCCAAATCCTGGGGCAGCTGGATTCCCCTCTGTCCCAAAAACTCTATGTCAATGGATTCCCACATCCACATGGAATCCACCAGGGTTCCGTCTAAATCAAATATCACTGCTTTTATGTTTTTCAGCATGTTCTTTTAACCTCGTTATCTCTTCCTCTGTAAGAGCCCGGTATTCTCCGGGTCCAAGCCTGTCATCTAACGTCAGGCTTCCCATGGAAAGCCGTTTTAAATACAATACCTCATTGTCCACAGCCTGAAACATTCGTTTTATCTGATGAAATTTCCCTTCCTGTATGGTAATACAAAGTTCTTTTCTATCCTGGGAAATCCGGGACAGCCGGGCCGGAAGGGTAAGTCTTTCTTCTCCAATATCCACACCTGTCTCCAGTCTTTCTATGTGGCTTTCCTCTACCGGCTCCCTTAACCGGACAAAATAAGTTTTATCCACATGCCGCTTGGGGGACAAAAGCCGGTGAGCCAGTTCACCGTCGTTTGTAATAAGCAAAAGCCCTTCTGTGTCCTTGTCCAGCCGCCCCACAGGAAATAAATCTTTTCGCTTCCCGGAGCGGATGAATTCCATAACCGTTTTCTGCCCTCTGTCTTCAGTGGCCGTAATCACTCCCTGAGGCTTATGCAGCATAAAATATTCATATCTGACATAGGACACTTCTTTTCCCTGAGCCTCCACCTTATCTTCTCCGGGCTCAATCTTAAATTCCGGACTTTTCACCTTCTGGCCGTTAACCAGAACCTGGCCCTGGCGCAGCAGCTTTTTCACCTCTGACCTGGTTCCCAGCCCCATCTCCGCCAGATATTTGTCCAGTCTCAGCTTTCCCATCACGTCATCCTCCAGCCTGCATAGTATTTATTCTTCAAAATTCCCCTGCTCAGCTTGCCAAAGCCCAGGGCATAACCTTCCACACACACCAGTACCCACCCCTTCTGCTGGACTCCTGCCAGGTCCGACACTTCAATGGTCTCTCCTTTCAGGTATTTCAGGGTTCTCACATCCTTGCAGGAAAGGCTGATGCTGGAGCAGAAGGTATCCGGAGAGAGAGCCATGGCCAAAGCCTGGCTGGGTTCAAAACGATTCTTCTTTATATCTCCCAGATACAGCCCCGTACGCAAATAACGCAGCTTAGGAAGACGGGGGCCTTCCGGTAGAAAATAGACCCTGTCCTTCTCCGTCTGGAACCATCCCCGGGATAAGTCCAGGGAAGTCTGTTCCAAAAATTCCCAGACACAGGGAGGAATACCAGAATCCTGTTTCCTGCCTGTCCCCTGCCCTGTCCCGGAAATCCGGAAGGTCCGGCAGTTCTCCTTCTTCTCCCCCTTTTTTTTCAAAAGGGCGGCGAAATGTCCCTCTCCTTTCATTCTCTGGGGAAAAATACGGATACATCTGGAAAGCTGTCGGTTTATCTCCTCCTCTTCCCCCACAAGAGAAAAGCCGGGAGCAAATCCCTGGTAAGGAGCGGCTTCTATTACTTCCATGTCCGGCCTTTCCTTTAACAGCCAGGCAATCACCTCTTCATTTTCCAGTTGGGAAAAAGTGCAGGTAGAATACAGCAGCATGCCTCCCGGCATCAGCAAATCTGCTCCCTGAAGAATCAGCCTCTTCTGGATTTGGGCGTAATAGGCAGGAGGTTTTTCCTCCCAGTACCGGGCCATCTTAGGTTCCTTGTGAAACATACCTTCCCCGGAGCAGGGGGCATCTATCAAAACCTTGTGAAAAAATTCCGGAAGCTTTTTCCCCAGAGTTTCCGGCTCCTCACTGGCCACATAGAAATTGGCAAGCCCCGTAAGCTCCAGGTTTTTTACCAAAGCTCTGGCCCTGCTGCTGCTGATATCGTTTGCCACCAGAATCCCTCTTCCCTGGAGTCTGGCCCCCAGCTCTGTGGCCTTTCCTCCCGGAGCCGCACACATATCCAGCACCCTCTCTCCCGGCTCCACCGGAAGACGGCTGGCCGGAGTCATAGCACTGGGCTCCTGGAGATAATAAAGCCCAGCATAATAATAGGGGTGTCTGGAAGGGCCTAAGCCCTCCCGTTTCCCCTGGTCTTCCTTCATATAATATCCGTTGGAAATCCAGGGAATTCTTTCTGTTTCAAAAGGATTCATGGACTCCCACTTTTCTTTTGTCAATTTTCCGGAGTGAAAGCGCAGTCCCTGCAGCACCGGCTGCCTGAAAGTTTCCATGTATCTGGAGTATTCTTCCTCCCCCAGCAGTCTGCGCATTTCCTCCTCATATGCTCTGGGCAAATCTATCATACTTTCTGTTTTTCCTCTCTGTCTTTAAAGGCCCTGCTATATCGCCTCTTCCTTTGTAATCCTGTTCCCTTATACCTTCCCGGAATTTCTCCAGGGCCTCTTTTTACCCCAGCTCATCGTAGGTCAAAGCCTGGGCCCGGTATCCTTCTGCAATAATATCCAATTCCCGGTGGAATCTTTCCAGCTTTTCCAAATCCTTAATCTTATAAATACGGTAAAACTCATCCTGGATTTTGGCCACTTCTCTTTTATTAGAATAACGGTACAGGTTTTCAATATTATTCAGAATATCTGCCACAAGATTAGACTGGTGCAGCATAGAATTCTGGGCATCCATTACCTCATTGCGCACTGAGGACATCTCTGCGTCCAGCTTCAGTATAGAATCCGCCGCACTGGTAAGTCTCTGGGCCAGGTGAGGCGGCATATTGCCTTTATACTTGTACTGCAGAGAATGTTCGATAGTAGCCCAGCAATTCATAGCCAAAGTA